>JASFUR010000342.1:0-4159 GCA_050050215.1 Gemmatimonadota bacterium | reverse complement strand
GCGACCGATCTGGTCGTGGCGCACCAGGCCGCCGAGGGAATCCTGGCCGGAGCCAAGCGCTACCATGGGGACCTGCTCGTCATGGGATGGAAGGGCTACACCGACACGCGCGACCGCATCTTCGGCGAAGTCGCCGACCAGGTGATTCGTCACGCACCGTGCGACCTCGCGCTCCTCAAGGTCGGCAGCACGAAGCCCCCGAAGCGGTGCCTCTTCCCGACCGCCGGCGGAGCGCACGCGCAACTCGCGGCCGAGATGCTCAACACGCTCGCTCCAGCGCTCGATCTCGAGGTGACGGCCTGCTACGTGGTTCCACCCGGCGCGATGGCGGAGGAGAGGCAGATGGCCGACCGCTGGATCCGGAAGACCATCGAGCGCCTCGACAGCGGGATCGACGTGCAGACACGGATCATCGAGTCCCAGTCGATCGCCGGAGGCATCGCCAAGGAGAGCCGCGACTACGATCTGGTCGTGCTCGGAGCAGCCCGGGAACCGTATCTCCAGCAGGTGATCTTCGGCGAGATCCCGGAAAAGGTCGCGCGCTTCTCTCCGGCTTCGGTGCTCGTGGTGAAGCGCTTCGAGGGCCAGGTCCGCTCGCTGCTCAAGCGCGCGCTGGGCTGACCCGTTTCCGCGCGCCGGGCCCGCCCTGGAGGCGGAACCCCCTCTACAGGCCTAGTCGTCGAGCAGCTTCGGCGGCTCTTTCGTGTCATGGACGCCCACGGCTACGCCCGTCCCCACGCCGAGCCCGATCGCGATCGCCGTGCCGCCTCCCACAATGGGAAGGAGCGCGACGACCGGAGCGGCCAGGACCGCCGCCCCGACTCCGGCCCATACGCCGAGGGCCGGCTTCTCCACGATGCTGGTGTAGCGGAGCCGCTGCCCCACGAAGCTCCGCGATTTGATGTGACCGTATACGCCGGCCACCCCGGCGATTCCGGCGGCTAACAACCCGAACATGATCCCTCCAGCACTGTGAGCTTCGATCTCCCCATATCCCTACGGATCGAAGGGGGGAAAAGCGTCAATTCGCGACCGCATCCAGGACTCCGTCCCAGACCCACTCGCCCACGTTCTGCGAGCGTCCCGGGCCCGCCGGCTCCTCGAGCTGGGCGAGAATCATGTCCAGCACCTGATCCAGCCGGGCCTGTGCCTCGTCATTCCGCCCGACGGCCTCGATGACCGGATCGCCCGAGACGGGCGTCTGCGTGGCCGGCTCGTAGGCGATGGTCCCCTCGGCCTGCACCAGCGCGTCGTGGCCACGCAACGCCGCCACGGCCAGGGCCTCCACCCGATCGTAGTGAGCCGCCCGGGGCGCCACCCTGCCCTGGAAATCCGCAATGGCGCCGGCCAACCGGAGCGTTCGCGTCGCGGGATCGGACTGCGCCTCCTCCAGCGCCCTCAGATACCCGGCCCTGTAGCGCTCGTTGTCGCCGGCTCTGACTTGACGGACCGTGGTCAGGATCTCGTCCCAGGCCTCACGCACCTCCGGATAGTCCGACGGGTTCGCGAGGTACCGGCCGCTGAGCCATACCTGGGGAATGGGCGGCAGGTCCCGCAGGAGCGCCCGGGTCGTCGTCAGGAAACGTTCCTGGGCCCGTGCACGCAGAGCCTCTTCGGTGTCCGGAATCAGAGGCTCGGGCGGTGGCGGAAGCGCCGCGCTGTCCGGCGCCGGCTCCGGTCCTTCGTCACTGGCCGGACCGAGTAGCTCGGGTCCGAAGTACATGCCGGCGGCTACGACGACCGCGGCGACGATCGTGAACGCCGCGTAGCGCGTGAAGGTACCACTCTTACGCTTCGGCGCCTTCTTCCTGGCCTTCCCGGGCTTCCGCGTCGCGGGCTCGGTTCGCTGCCGTTCTTCGCGGCGGGGCGGCTCGGGGCGAGGACGCGCGGCACGAGGGGTCTCCCTCGGTGATACGGGCTCCCTCGCCGGTGGGGAGGAGTCGGCCTGCTCCTCGTCCTCCAGACTCAACCCGTCGACGAGCGAGGAGCCCTGCTCCCTTCGGAAGCCCTGGATCCCCGGATCCTCGTCGAAGTCCAGCTCGCTGGCCCGCTCCGCCTCCATCCGCTTGACGAAGGCCGCCGCTTGCTCATCCGGGCTCATCTGGTCCGGCGCGGGCGCGAGATCGAGCCCGATGTCGATGCCCTCCGAATCCGCTTCGGCCGGCGCCTCCTCCGGCTCGGAGTCGGCCGCCCCATCGGACGGCGCCTCCGCCTCCGCCGCGGCCTCTTCGTCGGCCTTCTCGGCAGCGTCCTCCTCCCCCGACTCCTCGGCCTCCGTCTCGATCTGAAGGACCACGGGATGCGTCAGGGCCGAAGACCACTCCCTCGTCTCCGCATCGTAGACGACATCATCGGGGGACAGGTCGCCCGAGCGCACGAACTCTGCAAACATTTCGTGCGAGGCGAACGAGATTTCCTGCCCCTGAGCTGTCCGAATGCGGAAGCGAGCCGGCATGTATCACTCCAATCCGAAGATCAGAATGTAGGTCAATCCTCCCGATCCCGCCCGACGACGGGCAAGAAGCATTCCCGGGGAGACGCCAGCGAGCCGCCGCACGGGCGACCCGCCGGACAACCTAGATCCCGTCGATCAAGTCATCCATCAGGAAGAGGTCCGTCAGCAGGGCCCTCAGATGGATATTCGCATTCAGATTGTCGATCAGCTGCGAGCTGACCCCAGCCCTCGACGAGACGAGCCGGACGATGGAGAGCGACGCGGACGCATCCGCGTCGAGCACCGCGATGGCCCGTTGCCAGGCGCCGTCGGGAGCGACCGCGTCCTCCTCGGCGATCACGCGGAACGCGTCCGCCAATCCGTCCAACGCCTTCTCCAGCTGACCCAGAAACTGGCGCAACTGACCCCCGCCCTTCGTGGCCTGATCAGTCGTCAGACCCTGAGCGGCGTACGCGAGGAAGTACTCGTACGCTTCCTCGATCTTGTCGATCCGGTCCTTCACGTCATCGCGTGCGGACACACTCTCTCCCATAGATCAGTATCAGGGCGTTCCCCAGGCTTCGACGTGTCGGAAGAGCCGCGTCCTACTCGTCCTCGACCCGTGCGCTCACGGCAGAACCGGCGAGCGCCCCACCTGCGGGAGCCGACTCACGCTGACCCGTCACGACCCACTTCGATGGATCGAAGTGCTCCGCGTAGTGTTCGCGGTCGATCCAACCACGGACCATCGACCAGGTGATCCACCGCTTCTCCGGACGCAACGCGAAGTAGATGTGCGTCGCGATGAGGAGAATCAATGCGACACCGGCCAGCCCGTGGATCGCGAAGACGATGCCGACCGCCGAATCCGAGAGGTAGTACGGATCACGCGTGAAGAACGGCTGATCGATCCGGATCATCATCATCACACCGGTGATCATGGCCGCGAAGCCGACGAGCACGATGATGTGGTGATACATCTTGTGATCGAACGGGTACTTGCCCGCCTTCTCAGGCTCCGGTGATCCCGGTACCAGTACGTGCCTCAGCGTCTGGATTCCCTCTTTGAAGAAGGCCGGACCGAAGCTCATCATCGACCAGAAGTCCTGCCAGCCGATGGCATGCACGATGTGGTAGAGGACCGCCACGATCAGCGCGATCCCGGCGATCCAATGGATCGTGACCCAGCCCTGGAACTCCAGACCGAGGATCGGGACGAACGCCGAGAAGAGCAGCGTCAGCATCGCGACGGACATGATCCAATGGAACAGACGCGCCGCCAACGAGTGGCGCTGGATATGCTCCGGGACGCCCGGCGGAAGCGAACCAGCCTCCTCGTGCTCTCCGGCGAAGCCCCGCACGCGATACCAGAGCGTGTGCGCGACGAAGAAGAGCACGGCCCCGATGATCGCGACCCAGACGAGGTCCCAGGATACCCCGATCAGGACATCCTGGCCCCACGGATTCTGTGTCCTTCGAAATAGCTCGATCAAGCTGTGACGCTCCTAACGGCCCGACGGACCAGGTTGCGCATCATCGGAATCTTGTAGTCGTTGCGTGCGAGCGGGCGGGCGCGCATGACGGACAGCTCGCCGGCAGCGTTCTGCGTCGCCTCGTCGCCGTTCGTGCCACGGACGAGCCGTTCGACCGCCTCGAGCCGCACCGGATACGGCGCCACGCCGTTCACCGCGATGCGGGCGTTCTCGATGGTGCTTCCGTTCATCT
>JASFUR010000341.1:0-4175 GCA_050050215.1 Gemmatimonadota bacterium | reverse complement strand
AAGCCACCGATGCCCAGAGCCGTGATGATCGGCGTGATCTCGACGCCGAGGTTCTGGAGGATGAGGAATGCCCCCATCACCCCCACGGCCAGCTTGGCGAGGTTCACGACCAGGGTAGGGGACTGCACCCCGGCCGTCGCGGCCTGGTTCGAGAACGACTCGACCATGCCCCCTACGAGACGCATCAGGGCGATGACCGCCGCGCCCATGGCGACGACGGTGAGAATCGTGTAGCCCGTTCGCTCGATCTGGGGGTCGACCTCTCCGACACCCAACGCCAGGTAGAAGCCGGCCGCGGCCACCCACACCGTGGGCAGTCCCTTCAGCGACTGCAGCAGCAGGTCGTCCCATTTGAACCGGGTCCGCTCGGCCAGCTTGTGGACGTAGTCCACGACCACGTACTCGAACAGGAAGCCGAGCGTCAGCCCGCCCAATCCGAAGATGACGCGCTGGGCCCAGGGCGACTCGAGGAATTCGATCATTTTTTGAAGCTACGTGGCCCGATACGCCGAGCCCACCCCCGCTCATCCGACTTGCTCCCGGCCCCGGTGCCGACTATCCATGACGGGCCTCCCGCCGAGCCCCAACCGAGCATCCGATGGCCCGCGTCCTCATCGTCGACGACGACGAATCCGATCTGCTCCTGCTGAAGTCGATGCTCGAAGAGGAGCACGAGCTGCATACCGCAACCAACGGTGAGGATGCGCTGAAGCTATTCCTCCATCACGACATCGACGTCGTGGTGACCGACATCCAAATGCCACGGGGCGACGGCATCGAGCTCATCACGGCGATCAAGGGGCTCGAGGCCGACGCGACGATCATCGCGATCTCGGGTCAGAAGCCCCACAAGCTCGGGATCGCGCAGATGGCCGGCGCCACAGCGATTCTCTCGAAGCCGCTGAGCCCGCAGCTGCTGCGTGATGCGGTCTCGCGGGCGTTTCCCGAGACCGAGGAAGCGGGAGAGTAGCGCCCGGGGGACCGGGGAGCGCACGCGGGTGGCTGAGGTCGCAGGCCCGCGAGCCTATCGGAAGATCAGCCTCCGACCAACGCCAGCGGAATGTCGCCCAGCCCGCTCATCTGCGGGTTCTGACGGCCGTTCGTCGCGTCGCGCACCCCGTCGCTCACGTGGCCGAACAGCTCGGTGAACGTGACGATCCCGTTACCGTCCAGGTCACCCGCCCCGGCCAGGCCTTCGAGCAGGTAGTGGGTGAAGACGCCGTGGCCGCCCCAGCGGCTGTCCTCGAGGCTGAATTCGTTTGTGTCGGCCGCGGTCATCATGAGGCGCCGTGAAGGGGTGAAGAGCGCCTGGAAGCCGCCCGCGATCCGATTCGTGGCGCCGCCCCCGACGGTCTCGCCGTCCGCCGTGCCAGCGGAGTGGCACGCGTCGGCGATGACGAGAACCCGCTCGGCCGCGATCTGACGCCGTAACGCGGTCTTCACGTCCCACATCGGGAAGCCGGTCGCCGCGAGCGCGTCGAGGTCGGTGTCGGTCGGCAGGAGATACAGGTTGTCCGGCCGGCCCGGGTCCGGCGCGCCGTGCCCGGCGTAGTAGATGACGACCAGGTCGTCCCAATCCGCCTGTTGAAGGAAGACGAACAGCGCCTCCCGCATCGCGGCGCCGGTCGCCTGCTCGTTCTCCAGATAGAGCACCTCGTCGAAGGGGCCCGCCGCGTCGCTCTGCAGGAAGTCCCGGACCGCACGGGCGTCGGACGGTGCGAACTCCAGATCGGGGATGTCCTCTGCCTGGTACTCGCCCACCCCGATCACGACCGCCCAGCGCTTGTCGATGCGCGGAGCCGCGAAAGTCTCCGCGGTCTGCCCGCCGGAGCCCTGCGCCACGACCGCCACGCTGTCCTGGCTCACCGGGAGCGTGAACTCGCGGAAGAACTTCCTGACGGCCGCTCCGGCGAGCCCCAGACGCGACGCTTCTTCGTCGGACATGTCCTCGATCTGCGCCGGCGCGCCGTCCACGTCCACCGAGCGGGCGTCACCGATGACTACGCCCTCCAGCCGGACGACATTCTGCACGTCGGAGAGGCTGCCCTCGTTCCGCCGGAGCACGCCGATGCCCCGCGTGGCCACGGCGTCGCCGGCGGGCAGGACATCCGCACGCGTGATCGCGATGCCGGGAGCACCAGCGCTGCCACCGCCCGAAGCGGTCTGCTGCCCCGCGGCCTCCTGCACGGAGCCCGGGTCGGGCACCCAGTACGCGGTCTCCTCCCAGGGACGCGCCTCCCAGTCGTTCAGGATGGGCCCGATGAACGAGCCGATGACCTCCTGGGTGGCGGTGCGAATCGCCTTGGTACGAGCGGCCTGCGCCGTGGCGTCCAGCCCTCGGGCGTCGGCATCCGCATCCGACACGACCTCCCCGACGTCGAGCCTCAGCGCCCGGACCGAGACGAACGTCGTCGCGGTCTGGAGCGTCCGGCTCACTGGATCCGGGGTGGTCTCGTAGTCGGCCACTCCGAGTATGAGGAGCTGCGCGCCCCACTCACGCCCGAGCTGGGTGGCGGCACCGTCGTTGCCGTTGGTCGCGGCGAATACCAGCGCCTGGGACGATTCGTCGATGGCGAGCGCCGGGTCGATGACCGGAAAGCCGGCCTCCCTCAGGAAGGAGGTCATCTCGCGCGACGCGACCTTCCCGCGTCCTTCCTCCTCGATGAAGACGAGCGTGCGCGGCAAGTCGCTCTCGAAGACGATCTCCTGGGCGCCGACCGCCGGCACCCGAACAAGCAGAAGGCCGACGAGCAGCATCGCCGGCCTGGAGCCGCGCGCGAAGAGGCTCGTATTCATTCAACTCTCTCCCCGAAGACGCTCGAGCGCGCGTTGGGCGTCCCGATGATTCGGGTGGATCTCCAGCGTCCGCTCGTACTGTTCGATCGCTTGCTCGATCTCGCCGCGATCCTCGTAGTCCACGGCCCGGCTGAAGGCGATGGTCGCCTGAACCGGGATCGATTCCACCTCCGGCCGCTCGGACGGGGGCACCAGATTCAATTGCTCACCGAACTGGTCCGCGAGCGCAACGACGACGGACAGCAGCTCGCTGGTCTCGTCCGACATCTTGAGCACGGCGACGATCTCGGACGTCTCCACGTCCACCGCCCGGATGTCCATGCGGAGATTGTCCGCGATGCTCGACGCCTGCCCGATGAGGATGTATTGGGCGCCCAGGAGCTTGCCGATCTCGATCGCGCTCGACTCGTCGACCCGTCCGGAGAGCACGAGGTCCTGCTCGCGCAGCATCTCGTTGAGTTGCGCCCGCTCGATGACGCGTATGCCCGGGCGGTTGCTGAACTCGGTCACGAGCATGGCGGTGATCGCCTTGCCGAGGTTCACCGAGCCCATACCGGCGTCGCCCATCATGAAGCTCGAGAAGTCGAGCACCGCGACCGTCGGCACGTCCCCGTCGGTGGCTTCCTGCGCACGGGCGGACCCTACCACCAACACGCTCGACGCCGCGAGGGCGGCGAGCGTCAACGCAATGCCTTGCCTACGCATCGGTGGTCCTCCACACGAGAGCCAGCCCCCCCGGTGGGCGTCTGGATCGGCAGCGAAAAAAAAGCCGGCAAGCAGGAAACCTTTCCTTTGCCCGCCTCAAAGCCGCGACCTATAGTTTAAAGTGGTACCTACGGGGAAGCGAGCCTCGGCAAGTTGCTCGCGGTCCCCGCTTGTTGTCTGGCGCAGACCCGTTGCTCCACAAGGAGCCCCTCATGACGCACCCCCCTCGTCGTAGCTGGGGCCGCTACCTGATCCCCGTCATCGTCCTGGGCCAAGCCGCGTGTGCCACCGGACTTCCCGAGGTCGAGGCCGTCGACTTGCCGCGCCTCGAACAGGAAGTCGCGGCCGCACCTGGAGATACGGATCTCCAGGTCCAGCTGGGCATGGCCCAGTTCAAGGCCGGTGATCTCGATGCCGCCCAGGCCACGCTGCGAGGCGCGATCGACGCGGGCAACGAATCGGGTGCCGCCTACCTGTACCTGGGAATGGTACAGGAGGAGCGGCAGGATTGGTCCGCGGCGCGCGACGCCTACAACCAATACCTCATCGTGGGCTCGTCGTCCGAAGCCCGCGAGGAAGTGCGCAAGCGCCTGACACTGATCGGCCGCAACCTGCTCCGGGCCCAGGCCCAGCAGGCCCTGGCCCAGGAGGCCGAGATCGCTGACACCGAGGAC
>JASFUR010000340.1:0-4185 GCA_050050215.1 Gemmatimonadota bacterium | reverse complement strand
GAGCGCCGACTCGGACAGCTCCGAGCCGTCGAGCGGGATGAGGAGGGTGCTGAAGTCCTCGGCCGGCTCGGGCGGTGGCGCTTCGCCCTCGGTGGGACGCACGAAGAGCACCGGCGTCGCGGCCTCTCGCATGAGCGCGTCGGCGACCGAGCCGAGCCAGGCCCGCGACAAGGCCCCGCGCCCGTGTGTCGCCATGACGACCAGATCGATGCCGAGCTCCTCGCTCTGCTCGCGAAGCGTCTCCACCACGCGCCCCGTATGGACCGCCGTCGTGACCTCACCGCCGGCGGCTTCGGACACACGCTCCGACACGCTGTCGAGGTACTTCGTGCTCCAGTCGAGGGCAGCAGGCTCCCACTCCGCATAGGCGAAGGCGGGTATCGGCTCCACTACGGACATCAGGTGGAGGTCGGCGCCCGTCTTACGAGTGAGCGCCAGCGCGAGAGGCAGCGAAGCCTCCGCGAATGTCGACCCGTCGAGGGGAACCAAGATGCGCTTGTACACGAATCCTCCTTGATCGCCGGCGGGCCACTCTAGCGGGGCTCGCCGTGCATCTACATTCTTGCGGCCCGGACTTCCTACCGATGTCGGGGACATCGCCTCGACGCCGGTGGGAATTGCGCCGACCTACCCGTCGGAGAATTCCTCTACGAAATCGGAGCCCGAGGCTTGATCTCGAGCGAAGAATACAAAGCCATTTTCGACGCCTCGCCCGATGGACTCCTGATTGTGGATCGGGAGGGCATCATACGGGCCATGAACCCACGCGTCGAGGAGCTGTTCGGGTGGACGGCGGACGAGCTTCGGGGCCGGAACATCGACGCGCTCGTGCCCGAAGCGGTGGCCGAGGCCCACAAGGGGCACCGCGCCCGCTTCGTTGCGGATCCCCACAACCGCCCCATGGGGGTGGGGCTGGACCTGCGCGGTCGGCGCAAGGACGACACCACCTTTCCGGTGGAGATCTCGCTCAGCCCGTGGCACCGGGAGAACGGCGACATAAGAGTGATCTGTACGGTGCGTGACGTCACGAACTACCGGAGGTTGCAGAACTTCTCCGAAGGTGCGCTCCGGGCCACCGAGGAGGAGCGTCAGCGCATCGCCCGTGAGCTCCACGACGACACGGCTCAGAGGCTCGCGACGCTCATCCTCCGTATCCGGAGGCTCGCCCTGGAGCAGGACGCCGAGGCACGTGCCACGCTCCTCGAGGACATTCGGGACGAGATCGTGGACGCGACGGACGCGGTAAAGCGGATGGCCCGCGGGCTCCGCCCGCCCGAGATCGAGGAGGTCGGCCTAGCGCTCGCGATCACCGCGCACGTGAGGAGTCTCCGCGAAGGAGCGGACTTCTACGTCGAAACGGAGCTTGGCGCGGTCGAGCCGTACCTCAACGATACGGCCAAGCTGGCCATCTATCGTATCGTGCAGGAAGCACTGTCCAATGCGCGACGTCACTCGGGCACGAACGAGGCGCTCGTGCGCCTCTACCTCGACGGATCCAAGGTCGTAGCGGAAGTCACGGACGAGGGCGGCGGCTTCCTGGCGTCACGCGCGTTGGAGCGCGGTGGAGGATTGGGCTTGGTCGGAATGACCGAGCGCGCGACAATGGTGGGTGGCATGCTGACGGTCGACAGTGTACCAGGGGAGGGCACCCGCGTTCGGGTGACCGTTCCCGCATCCGGGCCCGCACAGGACGATGGCTAAGCCGATTACCGTGCTGTTGGTGGACGACCACGCAATGTTCCGAGCGGGCATTCGTGCCCTCCTCGAAGCCGAGGGGAACGTCGACGTGGTGGGGGAAGGGTCCTCCGGAGACGAGGCCGTCGACCTCGTGCGGGAGCTCAAGCCCAACGTGGTCGTCATGGACCTTTCCATGCCCGGCTCGAACGGGCTTGAGGCGACACGGCGGATCGCGGCTCTGGAGCTGCAGACCAATGTGCTCGTGCTGACCGTGCACGCCGAAGAGGAATACCTGGTACCGGTCGTCGAGGCGGGAGCCAGCGGCTACCTGACCAAGACGAGCGCCGACAAGGACCTGCTCGAAGCGATCAAGGTCGTCTCCCGAGGACAGGTCTTCCTACCTCCGA
Source organism: Gemmatimonadota bacterium (assembly GCA_050050215.1). Lineage (GTDB taxonomy): Bacteria > Gemmatimonadota > Gemmatimonadetes > Longimicrobiales > Gaopeijiaceae > UBA2982. The sequence continues at coordinate 2,101 of JASFUR010000340.1, read as the reverse complement.
AGGCCACGACGCTCCTGCTGAAGCAGTACAAGGCGTCCGAAGCGGACGAAGAGGCGGGGCTCAAGGACCTGAGCACCCGGGAGCAGGAAGTGCTCGCGCTGACGGCCGAGGGATACAGCTCGCGCGAGATCGGCAAGAAGCTCTTCATCAGCCCCAAGACCGTCGATACCTACCGGTCACGGATCATGGACAAGCTCGGCCTGAGCCACCGGAGTGAGCTCGTACGCTTCGCGCTGAAGGTGGGCCTCCTCAAGCAAGTCTGAGCAGGCCCGCGCCCCGGCTCAGTGGGAGGGATGTGCTCCCGGAGGGTCGAGGACCTCCCTGGATACGGCGAGCAGCTCACCCAGTCGGAACGGCTTGGACACCGTTCGGACCTTGGGCGACTTTTCCCACGCCATGAAGAAGAAGGCCGGGTGTTGGCCCGTGGCCTCGGCGAGCGCCACGACCGGCAGCTCCGGGAACTCCTGTCGAACCGCCTCGAGCGCCTCCTTGGCATTGGAGGGGTTCGTCAGGTCCGAGATGAAGAGATCCACCCGGGTGCCTCGCAGGATCTCCAGAGCTTCGATCTCGTCGCGCGTGGTCAGGACCTCATAGCCTTCCGAGCCCAGCGCCTCCTTCAGGACGTGACGTAGCTCGGCGTTGTCCTCCACCACGAGGACCACTGGGGCGGACCGCATCGGGAACCCGTGCCGCTAGCGCGGGTCGACCTCCGCGTAGACGGACAGGTTCCCCTCTCCGTCGAACGCGACGACCTGATAAGGCTGAGGATTCGGACCCTCCATGCCGGGCGATCCGACGGGCATGCCGGGGACACCGATGCCCGCGACGTCGGGGCGGTCGGCGAGCATCTTCATGATCGCCTCGACCGGGACGTGGCCTTCCACGACGTACCCGTCGATGAGCGCGGTATGGCACGTCACCAGGGGCCCTGGGACACCGGCGTCGACCTTCACGCTCATCAGATCGTTGACGTTCCTGGCGTCCACGTTGAACCCGGCCGCACGAAGGTGCTCGATCCAGCCGTTGCAGCAGCCGCAGGTGGCCGTCTTGTAGACGACGACGTCCGGCAGGTCCTGCGAGGCCTCGGAGGACGTGGCCATGGCGGCGACGGGCGCCGGGCTCTCCGCGTCCATGGACGCCGATTGGCTTGGCGCTGCATCGGCGTTTCCGCATGCCGCCAGGAAGGTGATCGCCGAGAGGTGGACGAAGAGACGCATGGTTGCCGGCTCCTTATGCTCCAGAGTGGGCCCTAAGTATACGTCAGTACTTGATGGATCGTCCAAAGGGTCCGGCGGGGAGATCGCCGCGGGCTTCTGTGGGGAGGTCGCCGTTCGACCTCTTAGGCAGCCGATCGGGCGCGGCGCGCGACCGTTCGGAGGTGCTCTCCGGTCGACTCAGCGGATCGCTGCGACCCGCTCGAGGATGCGATCGAGGTCCGAGCGCGCGTAGAAGATCCCCCGAACCATGACCCCCCGTGGGCGGCGAAGCGTTTCGGAACTCGTCCTCGGGTCTGCGTCCAGCATGACGATGTCGGCACGGGATCCGCGTCGGAGCGTGCCGAAGTGCGCCCCGCCGTCGACGTAGGACCGGATGAATCGGCCCGGATTCACGGTGGCCGTCGCGAGGGCCTCGTATCCCGTGAGGCCGATCTCGCGAAGCGCATCGATCTCACGATGCAGGGAGAAGCCGGGGGCCAGCGTGGGGATCGGGGTATCCGTGCCGGCCATCATAGGCACTCCGGCATCGTGGAGTGCGCGGAGGAGTGGCCGGTGGAAGTCAGCCATCTCCAAGAGCCGGTCACGGTCGTGCTCGTCCACGGTCAAGAAGATGTTTTGGTCGCGCCACGCCTCTTTGAGGCTCCCCGGCAGATACGCGGCGGCTTCCGTGACCAGAGCCGCCTCCACCGCCGCGGGTGAGCCCCACTCCGCCGCCACGGCGTCGAAGTGCGCGAGGGTCGGCATCAACCATGTTCCCGCCTCGGCCATCCGCGTCGCCATCTCACGAGCTTCATCGACGTCGAACGTGGTGAGCTGTGTGTGGATCAGCTCCTCGGCGTGTGTTACCGCGACCTGTCGATTCTCCAGCACCGCGGAAAAGGGGA
>JASFUR010000339.1:0-4217 GCA_050050215.1 Gemmatimonadota bacterium | reverse complement strand
CAGGATCGCGTCCACACCGGCCTCTCCGAGCCTCGTGACGTCCTCCGGCCCACGGATGCCGCTCTCCGACACGACGAGCACCTCGTCGGGTACGTGGTCGACGAGCCGGAGCGTGGTTTCGAGGTCGGTGCGGAAGACGGAGAGGTCCCGGTTGTTGATGCCGATCAGGTCCGCGCCCATGGACAGCGCGCGCTCGAGCTCCCTGCGGTCGTGGACCTCGACGAGGACGGACATCCCCAGGCCGGTCGCCTGCCGATGGAGACTCCGGAGCTCGTCGTCCGAGAGGATCCGGACGATGAGCAGCACGGCATCCGCGCCCATGGCGCGGGCCTCCACGACGTGGAGCGGATCGATGGTGAAGTCCTTCCGCAGGACCGGAATCGCGTTCGCCGAGCGAATCGCTTCCAGATCGCCCGGGCTGCCCCCGAAATACACCGAATCGGTCAGCACGCTCAGAGCCGAGGCACCGGCCCGGGCATAGCCACGGGTAAGCTCCACCGGGTCCAGGTCGGGACGGATGGCCCCGGCTCCCGGGGAGCGACGCTTGCACTCGGCGATCAACGCGACTCGTTGCGGGGCGGCGAGCGCGGCACGGAAGTCCCGCGCCGGCGTCGCTGCGGCCGCCGCGGCCTCCAACTCCGCCGCCCGCTCCCGGAGCGCGGCGAGCTCTTCGCTCTTCGTCTGCACGATCTCGGCGAGAATGCCGGGAAGCGAGTCGGATCCTTGCGTTTCGGGCAACGTTCGGGTAACCTTACTTCGGTTCCTATTCGGGTCTACTCGCGGAATCCAGGGAGGGTACCGTGCCCCTCACCAAGCGCCAGAAAGAGATCCTCGACTACATCGGCTCCTTCATCGAAGATCGGGGCTACGCTCCGAGCTTCGAGGAGATCGCCGACGCGTTCGGCTATTCGTCCCTGGCGACCGTCCATGAGCACCTGAGCAATCTGGAGCGCAAGGGCTACATAAGGAAGGCTTACAACGAGAGTCGGTCCGTCGAGCTGACGCCACCCGACTCGGGTGCGCCGTCCGTCGACCTCCCGCTTCTCGGAGCAGTCGCGGCGGGCCTCCCGATCGAGGCCGTTCAGGATCAGGAGACCCTCGCCGTTCCCCCGGACATGGTCCGCCGGAGCCGCGACAACTATGTGCTCCGGGTCGAGGGGAACTCGATGATCGAGGAGCAGATCCGGGACGGCGACTACATCGTCGTGCAGGCCGAGGAGAACGCCGAGGACGGCCAGATGGTCGTCGCTCTGGTCGGCGACGAGGCCGCCACGGTCAAGAAGCTCTACCGGGAGCCCGGTGGCCGAATCCGGCTTCAACCGGCGAATCCCACGATGGACCCGATCTTCGCGGACGCACGCGATGTGAAGGTTCAGGGCGTCGTGGTGGGGGTCATCCGGAAGTACTGAGCGGCAGTGCGGCAGCCGACACGGCCGCCCGCTCCGCCGGACGCTTCCAGCCCGGGTCGTGGGTCGGCGGTGGGTGCGCCGTCTCAGCCGGCGCTCGCGCTCCGTAGCCGTTCGAGCGCTTCGGCTGCCTTCCCCTCGTCGATGCTCTTCTCGGCCAGGCGTGCCGCGCTTTCCCAGTCGTCGGCCGCCCCGCCCACCAGCAGCGCGGCGGCCGCGTTGACGACGGCCGCGGAGCGTGCCGCTCCCCCTTTCCCAGCGAGAACGGCTTCGACGATGGCCGCGTTGCGTGCGGGATCGCCGCCGGCCAGCTCTTCCAGGGTGGGGCGCTCGACTCCGAGCTGCTCCGGGGTGATCTCGTACTCACGGAGATCCCCGTCGTGCAGCTCGACCACCCGGGTCACCCCGAGCGGGCTGACCTCGTCCATGCCGGGAGCCCCGTGGACGACGAGGGCCCGGAGGTGTCCGAGCTCCTGGAGGGCGCCCGGAATCAGATCGAGCAATGCCGGGTCGGCCACGCCCACGACCTGACGCCGGGCCCCGGCCGGATTCGTGAGCGGCCCGAGGATGTTCATGATCGTCGAGATGCCGAGGGCCCGGCGCACGGGCCCCACGTGTCTCATCGCGGGATGCAGGAGCGGCGCGAACATGAAGACGATGCCTGCCTCCTCGAGCACCTCCCCCATGCGCTGGGGCGTCAGCTCGATGTCCACGCCGAGCGCCTCGAGGACGTCGGCGCTGCCGCACTTGGAGGTGAACGAGCGGTTGCCGTGCTTGGCCACCGGAACGCCCGCACCCGCCGTCACGAGTGCCGAGAGCGTCGAGATGTTGAAGGTCGTGACCGTCCCTCCGCCCGTTCCGCATGTGTCGACGAGCCGTTCCGGGTCGGACGCGGCCACGGGCAGCATCGCCTTGCGCAGCGCGCGCACCCCGCCGGCGACCTCGCTCGGTTCGATCCCCTTGGCACGAAGCCCAACCAGGATCCCGGCCATCTGGGCCTCCGAGGCGGTCCCTGCCATGAACTGATCGAAGACGGCTTCGGCTTCCGCGACGCTGAGCGTGCGGCCGCTCGCGACGGCCTCCAACGCCTCCCGCAGGTCCAGGCTTTCGTCCTGGTCGGTCATGTGCTCGGCTCCCATCCGGCCCCGGGTTCGAAGGGCCGTCATGCTAATCGAGTGGAGGCTGTTAGACTATCCCCGTGGATGCTCCAGAAACGATCCGCTTCAGCCTGACGGTCCAATACGACGGGGCCGACTTCCACGGCTGGCAGGTCCAACCGGATCAGCGCACCGTGCAGGGAGTCCTGCAGGAGACGCTCGGCCGGTTGGCGGACAGGCCCTGCGCGGTGATCGGCTCCGGCCGCACCGATACGGGAGTGCACGCGACCGGACAGGTCGCCTCGGTGGACATGCCCGCGTCGTGGGACCCCGAGACTCTGCTGCGCTCTCTGGACGCCACGCTCCCGGACGACATCCGTGTGACCGCGGCGAAGTTGGCTCGACCCGACTTCCACCCCAGGTACGACGCCCTGGCGAGGACCTACGAGTACCGCATCGGCTCGAGCTACGAAGCCTCTTCGCCCTTCCACCGGCGCTGGTGTTGGCCACTCACGGACCCGCTCGATCCCACCCTTCTCCGGACGGCGGCCTCGACGCTCCCGGGACGACATTCGTTCCGGGCCTTCGCAAAGTCGGGACAGCCCGAGCGAGGCGAGGAGTGCATGGTCCACGCGGCGGCCTGGTCCGAGTGGTCCCACGGCGCACGCTTCACCATCACGGCCGACCGGTATCTGCATCACATGGTGCGCTACCTCGTGGGTACGATGGTCGACATCGCCCGCGGCCGTCGTCCCCTGTCGGACGTTCGGCGCCTGCTCGGAAACGACCAGGAGCTGACCACGTCACCACCCGCTCCACCCGAGGGGCTCTTCCTGAGCCATGTGGAGTATCCTGACAGCGTCCTACTCGGGGAGGACGCACGACCTTCGCCTACGAGGAGTACCGCGCCCGCATGAAGATCTTCCTGGATACCGCCGACCTCGACGAGATCCGCCGCGCAGCCGACGCGGGCCTGATCGACGGCATCACCACCAACCCTTCCCTGGTGTCCAGGATCGCGGGCGATCGGGACCCCAAGGAGATCTACCTCGAGATCTGCGAGAGCGTCGACGGGCCCGTCAGCCTCGAGGTCGTGGGGGTCGATCGCGGCACGATGGTCGCAGAGGGGCGCAAGCTCGCCGCGATCCACGAGAACGCGGTGGTCAAGGTGCCGCTCACCGAAGACGGCCTGAAGGCGTGTCGGGACCTGGTCTCCGAGGGCTTCAAGGTCAACGTGACCCTCTGCTTCTCGGTGTCCCAGGCCCTGCTCGCGGCCAAGGCCGGCGCGACCTACGTCTCACCCTTCGTCGGTCGCATAGACGACATCTCGGGCGAGGGCATGGACCTGATCCATCAGATCCGTCAGGTGTACGACAACTACGCGTACGAAACGGAGATCCTGGCGGCCTCCATCCGTCATCCCGTGCACGTGGTGGAATCGATGCTGATCGGCGCCGACTGCTGCACGATTCCCCCGAAGGTGCTCTGGCAACTCAGCAAGCATCCGCTCACCGACAAGGGCCTCGAGGGGTTCCTTTCGGATTGGGAGAAGCTCGGCGCAGAGATCTGACGATGGCACTGTACGACGGAGTTGGAATCGGGCCCGCGAGCGGCTCGGCATGGCTCGTCCTGGCGCTCCTCGCGGCATGCACGCCCGAGGGAGGCAGCGTCGTCTCCCGGGCGGATGCCCAGCCGACCGCGGCCGTCTACGCCG
>JASFUR010000338.1:0-4222 GCA_050050215.1 Gemmatimonadota bacterium | reverse complement strand
TTCCTTCGCATTCCGTCGGTCAGCACCGACCACGAGCACGAAGGGAGTGTGCGCGCGGCGGCCGAGTGGCTGGCCGCCCGCCTCAAGGAGGCCGGCCTGGAGTCCGAGGTCTTCGACACGCCGGGCCATCCGGTCGTGCTCGGCGAATGGAAGGGCGCTCCGGACGCCCCGACCGTCCTCATCTACGGTCACTACGACGTCCAGCCTCCGGACCCGCTCGAAGAGTGGAGCTCACCACCGTTCGAGCCCACCGAGCGGGACGGCCGCGTATACGCCCGCGGCTCCGCCGACGACAAGGGTCAGCTCTTCATGCACGTGAAGGCGCTCGAGGCCCACCTCGCCACCACGGGCTCGCTCCCCGTCAACGTGATCTTCCTCGCGGAGGGCGAGGAGGAGATCGGCTCTCCGAACCTCGTCCCGTTCGTGAAGGACCACCGCGAGCGGCTCGCCAGCGACCTGGTCCTGATCTCCGACACCGAGATGTTCGACGAGGGCCTTCCGTCGTTGCTCTTCTCGCTGCGAGGCCTCTCGTACTTCGAGCTGAACGTGAGGGGACCCAAGAGCGACCTCCACTCGGGCAACTACGGCGGATCGGTGACGAACCCGGCCAACGCGCTGGCTTCGATCATCGCCTCGCTCCACGACGAGAACGGCAGCATCGCCGTACCCGGCTTCTACGACGACGTCATCGAGTGGGACGCCGAGACCCTCGAGGAGATCGAGGCGCTCCCGTACGACGAGGACGCCTTCCTCGACGAGGTGGGGGTGAAGGAGCTGGCCGGGGAGAAGGGCTACACAACGCTCGAACGGCTGTGGATTCGGCCGACGTGTGACGTGAACGGCCTTCTCAGCGGCTACACCGGACCGGGCGCCAAGACCGTCCTTCCCGGCAAGGCGATGGCGAAGGTCAGCTTCCGGCTCGTGCCGAACCAGGACCCGGCCCGAATCAGCGAGCTCTTCAGGGCGCACGTGAAGGCCGCCACCCCGCCCGGGGTCACGGTCGAGATCAAGGAGGTCCACGGCGGGCGGCCCTGGAAGGCGAAGCTGGAAGGTCCGTTCTTCGACGCGGCACGTGATGCGCTGGAGGAGGCGTACGGGACCCACCCGGTCGCGATGGGAGGCGGCGGATCGATCCCGATCGTCATCGACTTCGAGGAGCAGCTCGGCGCGCCTGCGCTGCTGATCGGCTTCTCCCTGCCGGGCTGCAACCTCCACGCGCCCGACGAGTGGCTGCGGATCGAGGACTTCGAGAAGGGGATCGCCGCGCTGGCGCTTCTCTATGGGAAGCTGGCCGGCTGAGGGCCGCGCCGCGGCTCAGCCAGTCGGCGACACCATCGCAGCCGCCCTCAACAACGCGCGTGCCTTGTTGAGACACTCCTCGTACTCCTTGGACGGATCGGAGTCGGCCACGATTCCCGCTCCGGCCTGCACGTAGGCGACGCCTCCGGCAACGAGCACGGTCCGGATCGTGATCGCCGTGTCCATGCTCCTACCGCCGTAGTTGAAGTAGCCGACCGCGCCGGCGTACGGACCCCGGCGGGTCGCCTCCAGCTCGTCGATGATCTCCATGGCGCGGACCTTCGGGGCCCCCGACACCGTGCCGGCCGGGAAGCACGCCCTGAAAACGTCGAGCGCGCTGAGGCCCTCGCGCAGCCGACCTTCCACCTGGCTGACCATGTGCATCACGTGCGAGTACCGCTCCACGACCATGAGGTCCGGGATGGTGACCGAGCCGTACTCGACCACTCGGCCCACGTCGTTGCGGCCCAGGTCCACGAGCATGCGATGCTCGGCCAGCTCCTTGTCGTCGGCGAGCATGTCCTCCGCGTATGCGCGCTCCTCCTCCGCGGTCTTGCCGCGCGGGCGCGTCCCCGCGATGGGGCGCACCGTGACCGTGTCGTCCTCGAGTCGCACCAGCACCTCCGGAGAGCTACCGACCAGCGACATCCCGTCGAGCTCCAGGAAGTAGAGATAAGGCGACGGGTTGAGACTCCGGAGCGCCCGGTACAGGTCGAAGGGCGACGCGTTCAGCTCGAAGCGCAGGCGCTGGCTGAGGACGACCTGGAAGGCGTCGCCCGCCACGATGTATTCACGGATCCGCTGCACGCCGGCCTCGTATGTCTCGCGCGGCATCGAGCTCTCGAACGCCGGGTCCTCCTCGGGCTCACCGGACAGCTCCAACGGGGCCGGTGGCTCGGCCTCGGCGAGCCGGGCCACGAGGGCATCGGTCCGTGCGGCCGCATCGTCGTACGCGGCGCGCAGCTCGTCCTCGCCCATGTCGGCATCGACCGGAACCGCCGCGATCGCCATCGCCCGACCACGCAGGTTGTCGATGGCGAGCACGATGTCCGTGAACACGAAGAGACCGTCCGGAAGGCCGAGGTCGTCTTCCGGCGGATGCGGGAGCCGCTCGATCTGGCGCACGACGTCGTAGGCGAAGTACCCTACGGCCCCTCCCCAGAACCTGGGGAGCTCCTCCACATCGGCCGGGGTCCGCTCGCGGATTCTCGCGTCGAGGTCGCCGAGCGGGTCGTCGGTGTCGACCTCGGTCCAACCGGCCTCCGGAGTCCACCAGCTGACCGTTCCACGTTGTAGCTTCCAGGCGCCACGCGGCCGCGTCCCCAAGAACGAGTAGCGAGCCCACTGTTCTCCACCGACCACAGACTCGAGCAGGAAGCCGAACGGTGGCTCCGCCAGCTTGGCGTAGGCCGTCACCGCGGTGTCGACGTCGAACAGGAACTCGCGCCAGACCGGGACCAGTCCCGCGTCCTGGGCAAGAGTCCTGAATCGCTCGAAGCTGGGAAACAGCTGCATGGTACGGGTCGACCCGCGGTGAGGGATTCGCCCCGGAAGCCCGGCGCACCGCGCGTCACGGTCCCGAGGGCGAGCCAATGAAGGCCCCAATGTCCACAGGCCCCGACGGACCGTCAACGTCGAGCGGCGGCCGGTCGACGCCGCTCCTCGCGGTCGACACGGGTGGGACCTTCACCGACCTGGTCCTGCTCGCCGACGGAACCATCGAGACGCTCAAGGTACCGTCGACCCCGCGAGATCCGGCCCAGGCTGTGCTGGACGGCATCCGCCAAATGATCCCGAAAGGCAGCCCATTCCTGCTCCTGCACGGCTCCACCGTGGCGACGAACGCGCTGCTGGAGCGGCGAGGGGCCCGGGTCGTGCTCGTCACCAACGCCGGCTTCGAGGACGTGATCGAGATCGGCCGCCAGAACCGGCCCCAGCTCTACGCGCTGGTCGGGCACCGCCTGCCGCCTCTCGTCGACCGGGCCGACCGCATCGGCATCGCGGGCCGCCTCGGCCCCGACGGCGACGAGATCGCGCCGCTGGACGCGGACGAGCTGGCCGGACTCGCCGCCGCGGTGCGTGAGCGGGATGCGGAGTCGGTCGCGATCTCGCTCCTGCACGCCTATGCGAACCCGGCCCACGAGCAGGCGGTCGCCGAGGCGCTCGCCGCGGTCGACCTCCCCGTCTCGGTATCGAGCACGCTGGTCCCCGAGTTCAGGGAGTACGAGCGGACGTCGACGACCGTCGTGAACGCGTACGTCGCGCCGATGATGGACCGCTACCTGGGACGCCTCGCCGCAGAGGCGGGTGCGGAGCGTGTCACGATCATGGGCTCCAGCGGAGGCGCTCTGCCGGTGGAGAGAGCGCGCAGCGAGCCGGTGCACACGGTGCTCTCCGGGCCCGCCGGCGGCGTGGTGGGGGCGCTGACCTGGGCGCGACGCGCCGGGCACGAGCAGGTGATCTCCTTCGACATGGGCGGCACCTCGACGGACGTGTCGCTCTGCCCGGGCCGCCCCCTGCGCACTCGCGAGTTCGAGATCGCCGGGCAGCCGACGGCGATTCCGGTCATCGACATCCACACGGTGGGCGCCGGAGGCGGGTCGATTGCCCGCGTGGACCCGGGCGGTGCGCTCCGGGTCGGGCCCCAGAGCGCCGGCGCCGACCCGGGGCCCATCTGCTACGGAGGCGGAGGCACGGAGGTCACGGTCACGGACGCGCACGTCTGGCTCGGGCGCCTCCCGCCGGACGCGTTCACCGTCGGGGACCGCATGCTGGACCGCGACGCGATCCGGGAACCGCTGGCCCGCATCGCCGAGGCGCTCGGAGAGTCCCTGGAACAAGCCGCCGAGGGAATCCTCGCCGTGGCCGATACCGCCATGGAGCGGGCGCTCCGGGTCATTTCCGTCGAGCGCGGCTACGATCC
>JASFUR010000337.1:0-4223 GCA_050050215.1 Gemmatimonadota bacterium | reverse complement strand
GCCGAGGCGCTGGCGAAGCTCCGCATCAACCCGGGCAACGTGGGGACGAAGCACCGCGACTCGAACTTCCAGGAGATCATCCGGGTCGCGCTCGAGCACGACAAGCCGGTGCGCATCGGGGTGAACTGGGGCTCGCTCGACCAGCGGCTCCTCACCGAGCTCATGGACGAGAACGCGGCCAGCGCCCGCCCCAAGGACGCGCAGACGGTCCTCATGGATGCGCTCGTCGAGAGCGCGATCCGCTCGGCGAAGCTGGCCGAGGAGACCGGTCTGGCCCACGACAAGATCATTCTGTCCACCAAGGTCTCGTCGGTTCGGGAGCTGCTCACCGTCTACCGGATGCTCGCCGAGCGCAGCGACCACCCGCTCCACCTCGGCCTGACCGAGGCCGGGCTCGGCAACAAGGGAGTCGTGGCCACGACCGCGGCCCTGGCGCCGCTGCTTCTCGACGGCATCGGCGACACGATCCGCGTCTCGCTTACCCCCCGGCCCGGGGGCGACCGTGCCGAGGAGGTGCGCGTCGCCCAGCAGATCCTGCAGTCCCTCGGCATCCGGAGCTTCGAGCCCCAGGTGACGTCGTGCCCCGGATGCGGTCGCACGACGAGCACGTTCTTTCAGGAGATGGCGGAGGATATCACCGGCTACATCCGGGAGATGATGCCGATCTGGCGGGCTCAGTACCCGGGCGTGGAGGAGATGGACGTGGCCGTGATGGGCTGCGTGGTGAACGGGCCGGGGGAGTCGAAGCAGGCCAACATCGGCATCTCGCTGCCGGGCACGTTCGAGGAGCCCAAGGCCCCCGTTTATATCGACGGCGAGCACTCCGTCACGCTCAAGGGCGAGGGGCTCGTCGACGAGTTCAAGGGGATCCTGTTGGACTACGTCCGCCGCACCTACGGGGCGGAGGTCCCGGTCGAGGCGGGAGCCGAGTAGTCGCGCCTGCGCCGTTGTGAACCCTGTCCCATTGGGTAGACAGGACCGTCCACGACTTGAGAGAAACGCCGCGTCCGGGTAGCCCAGAAATGGTATGAACGCTGGGCTGCGAGGGCGCCACGCCCGTGGCACGTGCGTTGCACCTCCGTGTATCAGAATCGAGAGGATCGGGCTGTGGGCCCGACACGGGGGGAAGGGAACATGAAGCGAAGCGCCCTGGCCGCCGCACTGGCCGTGCTGGTGACCGCACCGACGCTGGCGTCCGCCCAGGCGGGTGGACCCGGATTCCTCTTCAAAAAGCCGAGGGTCTCCGTCGGCTTGCGCGTGGGCTATGCGATGCCGCGCACGGGAGGAGAGCTCTTCGACTACACCCTGGACGAGTACATCCCGCTCGGCGCCGACACGCTCAGCTCGTTGAGCTTCGACAGCCCCTATCTGGGCGGGGAGCTCGCGTTTCGGCCCTGGCGGCACTGGGACATCGCCGTGGGCTTCGGCTGGACCCGTAGCCGGTCGCGTTCCGAGTACCGCCGCTGGATCGACACGGACGGCAATCCCATCCAGCAGGAGACGACGTTCCAGGTGGTCTCCGGCACGGTGGGAGCGAAGTTCTACCCGCAGGAGCGGGGCAGGCAGGTCGGGAGCCTCGCCTGGGTGCCCGCCCGCCTGAACCCGTATGTGGGTGGCGGCATCGGAGTCGCCAGCTACCAGTTCACCCAGGTCGGTGACTTCTTCGACGAGTCGACTTTCGAGATCTTCAGCGACCGACTGGAGACGAGCGCGGACGCCTTCCTGGCCTATGGAACCGCCGGCGTCGACTTCACGCTGACGAAGAGCGTGCTTCTCACTGTCGAAGCGCGCTACTCGATCTCCAACGGGGACGTAACCGGGGCGTATCAGGGCTTCAACGACATGGACCTCGGCGGCCTGCAGCTGATGGCCGGCATGGGCCTTCAGTTCTAGGAGGATACGATGAACAAGCATCCACGTGGATTCGGCATGATCGCGGCAGGCCTCCTGCTCTCGCTTCTGGCGCTTCCCGTGACGGCCCAGGACGCTCCGACGTCGTCGGCCTGGATGGCTTTCGTCGGATGCTGGGAGCCCCTGGGAGCCGAGGGTGAGGCGGGGCTGCTCTGCTTCCGTCCGACGGCGGGCGGCGTCGAGATGTCGAACGTCTACGAGGGGGAGGTCACCGCCACGGAGGTGCTCCGCGCGGACGGGGTCGCCCGTCCCGTGACGGCCGAGGGATGCACCGGTACGGAGAGCGTGGAGTTCTCCGAGGACCGTCGCCGCGTCTTCACGTCGTCCTCCTTCGTGTGCGAGGGCGATGAGCAGCGGTCGGGAACCGGCGTGATGTCGTTCATCGCGCCGACTCAATGGATCGACGTGCGTTCCCTCACGGTCGACGGCGAGCCGGTCGCCTGGGTGCAGCGTTATTCGGCGGCGACGTCCGAGAGCCTGCGCGACCACGGCGCCGAGGACCCCATGGCCGGCAATCGCGGTGAGATCCGTGCGCGTCGCCTGCTCGTCGCGCGGGACATCGATCTCGAGGACGTGGACGAGGCACTGGACCGCCTGGATCCGCAGGCCGTGAAGGTCTGGGTCGCCACGCACGAGACCGATCTCGACATCGACGGCGAGACGTTGATCCGCCTGGCCGACGCCGGTGTCCCGGACGACGTGATCGACGTCATGGTCGCGGTGTCCTTCCCGAACAAGTTCGTGGTGACCCCGGAAGGGCTTCCCGAGGGCGTGATGGACCGGGTCGCGAACAACGCCTACAGGAGGGGCTCCCGCTTCGGGTACCGGTCGTTCCTCTACGATCCGTTCTACTACAGCCCGTACTACTCGCCGTTCAACTACGGTATCGGTTACCGGTATTCGCCGTTCGGGGGCTACTACGGCTATGGGATCGGCGGCTACTACGGGTATCTGCCCGGGTCGGTGGTCGTGATCGATCGCGAGCCGACTCCGTCGGGTGGCAGCATCGTGCGAGGCCGTGGCTATGTGCGACCGGGCTCGAGCGGAGGCTCGTCGAGCGGTGGCAGCGGAGGTGTCCAGCGCGCGCCGAGCAGCAGCAACGACGGTGGCTCCCGGGGCTCGTCGTCGGGCTCGTCCGGAAGCGGACGCAGGGCGACTCGCCGCTGAGGCAGGCGCCCTTGCGAGAACGGCCGCGCCGGGACGAGCATCCTGGCGCGGCCCTTTTTCGCTAAGTTCTCCCCCCTATGGCTGAACCGTCGACCACCAGCGCCCCCAAGGCGGGTACGGACTTCATCCGGCAGATCGTGGCGTCCGACCTGGAGAGCGGCCGCTACGACGGGCGGGTGGTCACGCGCTTCCCGCCGGAGCCGAACGGCTACCTGCACATCGGGCACGCCACGCACATCTGCCTGAACTTCGGCATCGCCGAGGAGTTCGGCGGGCAGTGCAATCTCCGGTACGACGACACCAACCCGGAGAAGGAGAACGAGGAGTACGTCCGGGCGATCCAGGAGGACATCCACTGGCTCGGCTTCGACTGGGACGATCGCCTCTACTACGCGTCCGACTACTTCCCGCGGATGTACGAGTGCGCCGAGGTCCTCATCGAGAAGGGGCTCGCGTACGTCGACTCGCAGCGCATCGAGGTCATCCGCGAGAAGCGGGGCGCCGTCGGGGAGCCGGGTGAGGAAAGCCCGTACCGGGAGCGCACGGTCGAAGTGAATCTCGACCTCTTCCGGCGAATGCGAGCCGGGGAGTTCAAGGACGGCGCCCACGTGCTGCGGGCACGCATCGACATGGCGTCGCCGAACATGCTGATGCGGGATCCGGTGCTGTACCGCATCCGCCACGCGCACCACTTCCGGCAGGGCGACGACTGGTGCATCTACCCTCTCTACGACTTCGCGCACTGCCTCGAGGACGCCTTCGAGGGTGTGACGCACTCCATCTGCACGATGGAGTTCGAGAACAATCGCGAGCTCTACGATTGGGTGCTCGAGAACGTGGGCTTCGAGGAGCCACGCCCGCATCAGTACGAGTGGGCCGGGCTCGATCTCGAGGGGGCCGTGCTGTCGAAGCGCCTCATCAAGCCGCTCGTGGAGGCGAACGCCGTATCCGGCTGGAGTGACCCTCGTCTGGCCACAATCGCGGCGTACCGCCGCCGTGGGATCCCACCCGAGGCGATCCGATTGCTGAGCCAGATGGTCGGCGTTTCCAAGTCGGGGGCCCGGACGGAGCAGAGCAAACTCGACTACGCGATCCGCGAGGTGCTCAACGCGTCCGCTCCGAGGGTCATGGCCGTCCTGGAGCCC
>JASFUR010000336.1:0-4234 GCA_050050215.1 Gemmatimonadota bacterium | reverse complement strand
GGGGCTGGCGAGTGGACCGAGACCGCCTCTAGCTGGCCGACTTCAGCTCGAACAGCTGGTCGCGCAGCAGCGCCGCACGCTCGAAGTCGAGCGCTTCAGCGGCCTCCTCCATCTCCTTCTCGAGGATCTTGATGTACTCCTCGGCGTTGATCTCGTCGGCGTACGTCGCGGACGGCTCGGCGACCGAGGCGGGCACGAGCTGGGCGTCGGCCACTCGCGTCGAGAACTCGATCTCTTCGATGCTCTTCCGGATCGTCTCGGGCGTGATGCCGTGCTCCTCGTTGTACGCGAGCTGGATGTCGCGACGCCGGTTCGTCTCGTCGAGGCAGCGCGCCATCGAGTCCGTGATCCGGTCGGCGTACATGATCGCCCTGCCCCCGACGTTCCGGGCGGCCCGACCGATGGTCTGGATCAGGGAGCGGGCGTCGCGCAGGAAGCCCTCCTTGTCCGCGTCGAGGATCGCGACGAGTGACACCTCCGGAAGGTCAAGACCCTCGCGTAGGAGGTTGATGCCCACCAGCACGTCGATCTTGCCGAGCCGCAGCGACCGCAGGATCGCCATCCGCTCGATCGCGTTGACCTCGGAGTGCATGTACCGCACGCGCACCCCGACCGACTGCAGGTACTCCGAGAGGTCCTCGGCCATGCGCTTGGTGAGCGTCGTGACCAGGACCCGCTCCCCCCGCTTCTCGCGTTCTCGAATCTCGGCGAGAAGGTCGTCGACCTGGCCCTTCACCGGCCGGACGTCGACCGCGGGGTCGACCAAGCCCGTCGGGCGAATGATCTGCTCGACCACCACCCCGCCGGCCTGCTTCACCTCCCAGTCACCGGGCGTGGCCGAGACGAAGATCGCCTCCGGCACCAGATCGGCCCACTCGTCGAACTTCAGCGGACGGTTGTCGAGCGCCGAGGGGAGCCGGAACCCGTGCTCGATCAGCGTGAGCTTCCGCGAGCGGTCCCCCTTGTACATCCCGTTGATCTGGGGGATGGAGACGTGCGACTCGTCGACCACCATCAGGAAGTCGTCGGGGAAATAGTCGAGCAGGCACGCTGGCCGATCCCCCGGCTTTCGTCGGCTCGTATAGAGCGAGTAGTTCTCGATGCCCGGGCAGGTGCCGATCTCGAGCATCATCTCGATGTCGAAGTTCGTACGCTGCTCCAGCCGTTGTGCCTCCAGCAGCCGACCGTCGTTCCGGTACTTCGCGAGCTGCTCGCTCAGCTCCGCACGGATCTCCGGCACCATCTCCTCGATCGTGCGGCGCCGTGTGACGTAGTGGCTCGCCGGATAGATCGCGGTGCGCTCGAGGTTGGTGATGATCTCGCCCGTGAGCGGATCGAAGCGGCTGATCCGCTCGACCTCGTCGCCCCAGAGCTCGATCCGGACCGCCTGCTCCTCGTAAGCCGGGAAGACCTCGACCGTGTCGCCCCGGACGCGGAAGGTGCCCCGCTCGAAGAGGTAGTCGTTCCGCTTGTACTGGATGTCCACCAGACCCTTCAGGATCTCGCGCCGCGGCTTCTCTTCGCCCACCTGCATGTGGAGCATCAGGCTCCGGTAGTCGAGCGGGTTCCCGAGGCCGTAGATGCACGACACGGAGGCGACGACGATCACGTCCTCGCGCTCCATCAGGGACGATGTCGCACGCAACCGCAGCCGCTCGATGTCCTCGTTGATCGACGCGTCCTTCTCGATGTACGTGTCGGTCGCCGGGACGTACGCCTCGGGCTGGTAGTAGTCGTAGTACGAGATGAAGTACTCGACGGCGTTGTGCGGGAAGAGCGACTTGAGCTCCCCATAGAGCTGCGCCGCCAACGTCTTGTTGTGCGACATCACGAGCGTCGGCCGCCCGTGGTTCGCAATCACGTGCGCGATCGAGAACGTCTTCCCGGTCCCCGTCGCGCCGAGGAGGACCTGGTGGCGGTCGCCCCGGTCGAGGCCTTCGCTCAGCTCATCGATCGCCCGGGGCTGGTCACCGGCGGGCTCGTGGGGGGAGACGAGGTCGAAGGCGTTCATGGGCTACGCCCAGCCCAGGTCGTCCTCGTCGAAATGCTCCCTCCGCTCCACATCCAACACCCCTTTCACTCGGCCAATCGCGTGACGGACCTTCTCCAAGTGGGCCAGGTCCCGAACCTCGACGACGAACTCCCCGTGCATACCCCCACCGTGCGCACGCATATCCGCGTGGGAGATATCGGTTCCAGTGTCGCTGATCGCCTTGGCGACGTCGGTGAGGAGTCCGCGACGGTCGGTGCCCTGCATGAAGAGCTTCACGAAGAACCGGTCACCCTTCTCCGCGGCCCACTCGATCTCGATCCGGCGCTCCGGATCGCGTGAGAGCGACAGCACGTTCGGGCAGTCGTTGCGGTGAATCGAGACGCCCCTGCCCCGCGTCACGTAGCCGATGACCGGGTCGCCGGGGACGGGCTGGCAGCAGCGGGAGTAGCGCACCATCAGGTTGTCCATCCCCTGGATGCGTACGCCCTTTCCCGTGATGCGGAGCTTGGCGGCGAGCTTCTCCAGCGCGGAGGGCTCACGGCGCGCGGCCTCGGCCGGATCGTGCTCGGGATGGAACTCCTTGATGACCGCCGTGGGCCCGAGATCGCCGCGGCCGAGCGCTTCGAGCACCCGGTCGAAATCGGGATAGCCCAGGGCCTCGGCCGCATGCATGCGATCGTCGTTGCCGGACGGCAGGGTCAGGCGAGCCTTCTTCACCTCCCGGTCCAGGAGGTCCTTGCCGAGCTTCACCGCCGCGTCGAATTCCTCGCGACGGAGCCACTGGCGAATGTACTGACGCGCCCTCGAGGTCTTCGCGAACGCGAGCCAATCGCGGCTCGGTCGCTGCTTCTGGCTCGTGAGGATCTCCACCGCATCGCCGTTCTTGAGCTCGCGCGATAGCGGCGCGATGCGGCCGTTCACCTTGGCGCCGGCGCAGTGGTATCCGATCTCGGTATGGACGGAGAACGCGAAGTCGATCGGGGTCGCGCCGACCGGTAGCGCCTTCACGTCGCCACTGGGAGTGAACACGAAGATCTCCCCGCGGAAGAGATCCATGCGGAGGAACTCCATGAACTCCTCAGGCTCCTCCGTGTCCTTCTGCCACTCGATGACCTGGCGGAACCAGGTGAGGGCCTCGTCGGCCTCGCTACCTACGCCGGGAGCCTGCTCTCCCTCCTTGTAGCGCCAGTGCGCCGCGATGCCGTACTCGGCCGTTCGGTGCATCTCCTCCGTACGGATCTGGATCTCGTAGCGGCGTCCACCCGGCCCGAACACGGTCGTGTGCAGAGACCGGTACATGTTGGACTTCGGCGTCGCGATGTAGTCGTGGAAGCGCTCGGGAATCGGCGTCCACTCGCTGTGGATCACGCCGAGGGCGGCGTAGCAGTTCTGCACCGTGTCGGTCGTGACCCGCATCGCCATGAGGTCGTAGATCTCCTCGTAGGGCCGGCCGCGCTTCACGATCTTCCGGTGGATGGACCACAGGTGCTTCGGGCGGCCGCTGATCTTCGCGGGGATGCCGGCCGCCTTCAGAGCCTCCTCCAGTGGGCGCTCCATCTCGAGGATCTCGCGCTCCCGGCCCTTCCGGCGCTGGCGCACCTTCTTGCGCAGCTCCTCGTAGGCCTCCGGGTCCAGGAACTTGAAGGCCAGGTCCTCGAGCTCCCAGCGGATCGCCGCCATGCCCAAGCGGTGCGCCAGAGGCGCGTAGATCTCACGGGTCTCGACCGCGATGCGGCGACGCTTCGACTCCGGCAGGTGTTCCAGCGTGCGCATGTTGTGCAGTCGGTCGGCGAGCTTCACGAGGATCACCCGCGCGTCGCTGGCCATCGACAGCAGCATCTTCCGGTAGTTCTCGACCTGGCGCTGCGTCGCCGACCGGAACTCGATCCGCCCCAACTTCGTCACGCCGTCGACGATCGATGCGACCTGCTTACCGAAACGCTGCTCCACGTCCCGAACCGAAGCTTCTGTGTCTTCGATCGTGTCGTGGATCAGGGCGGCGACGATCGTGTCGGTATCGAGCCCGAGCCGCGCCAGGATCGTCGCCACCTCCACCGTGTGCTGGACGAAGTCCTCCCCCGACGCACGCGTCTGTCCCGCGTGCGCGTCGGCGGCGTACTCGTACGCCCGGCGGATCTTGTCGACGTCCAGCCGGTCCGCGTAGCCCTCGATGGCCCTGGCAAGGGGGCGTGGGAGGCCGCGAACGGTGGGGGTCGAAGGGGTTTGAGTGGTGGGCATCGC
>JASFUR010000335.1:0-4244 GCA_050050215.1 Gemmatimonadota bacterium | reverse complement strand
ATCTCTTGAGCGCGCTCGTGCATGCCCGCGAGGACGATGAGCTGAGCGAGGGCCAGCTGATCGACAACTGCATGCTCCTCTTCGCCGACGGCCTGGAGAACGTCGACCGCGCCATCGGAAACGCGGTCTACGCCCTTTTGCGCCATCCGGCACAGCTGCGCGCCCTGCGTGCGCGGCCCGAGCTGTCCTCCCGTGCCGTGGACGAGTGTCTGCGCTACGACTCCCCTGCGCAGCACATCGCCCGTATCGCCCTCGAGGACGTGGAGATCGGGGACGCCGTCATTCCCGCGGGGAACCCGGTCCTGATCCATCTGGGGGGCGCGAACCGCGACCCGCGTGCCTTCGAGGCGCCGAACGCCCTCGAGATCAGGCGCGACCCCAATCCCCACCTCGCCTTCGGCCGTGCACGCCATTCCTGCCTGGGCGGTCCGTTGGTGGAGCTCCAGATGCGCATTGCGCTCGAGTGTCTTCTCGATCGGGTCGACCGGATGGAGCTGGCGGTGGACGAGGTGGCGTACGTCCCGCGTCCGGGGCACCGGTGGGTGGAGGCGGTTCCGGTTCGCTGGATGGAGTGACGCGGAGCGTCCGTCCGCCGGGAAGGCTCAGCCGACCGAGACGGCAGCCGCTCGCTGATTGTCCGCCTCGACGGCCTCGCGGAGCCTCCCGTCGAACCCGGGAATCGCGGCGCGCACACGGGCCCACGCGCCGAGCATCGGAATGCCGATGGGGTCCTCGAGGAAGCGTTGCTGGGCGGCGCGCAGGGACTCGCTGAAGGTCTCCACGGCATCGATCTCCAGGTGCCTGTCGTACTCGAGCCCGTTGAGCAGGGCCAGAGAGCTGTACTGATCGATGGCCAGGCGCGCGTGCCTCATGTAGTTCGCCAGGAGTGTGCCGAACGTCGAGGGCGCGAGGACGACGCCTCCCTGGGCCACTGCGCCGAAGAGCGTGGCCGCGATCTCGAACGCCATTCGGCCGAGGCCCTCGTTCGTCTTGCCCGCCACGAGCGACTGGTGCTTGTGCTCGTACGAATCGGCGATCTCCACCTGGCAGACGCGCTGGACCGTCGTCTTCTCGAAGACCTCGCCCAGGAGGGAGATCTCGAGGCCCCACGTCGGAGAGATCCGGATACCGGTCGCGAGGCTGCGCACCATCGCGAACTCGCCGGCGAGGGCGTAGCGGAAGCTGTCCAGGTAGTTGAAGAACTGGAGCGGGCCGCAGATCTGGTTCAAGGCGCGCACGAGTGGCGTGAAGAAGAGCCGGGTCACCCGCCCGTGCAGCCGGTCGCTGGCCCGCGCATAGTAGCCCTTCGCGTACTCGAAGTCGGTTCCGGGATGCGCGATCGGGTATACGAGCCGCGTGAGCATCTCGCGGTCGTAGTTGACGATGTCGCAGTCGTGCAGCGCGAAGGTGCGTGTATCCTTGTAGGTCAGCGCGTATCCGAGAGACAGCCACACCCCGCGGCCCTTGCCCTGTTCGGCCGCGTCGAAGTTCGAGTCCACGAGCTCGGCGAGGAGGTTGCCCACCCGCGGCCCGTCGTTCCAGATGACGTCGACCTTCTGGGGTAGCTCGCCCATGATGTCCTTGACCCGCGCGAACTCGGATTCGTGCGCGCGGTCGAGCGACAGGACGATGCGATCCACGTACTCGGCGCCTTTCAGCTGCTCGACGATGCCCGGCATCGCCGGTCCGTCGAACTCGGAGTACAGGGCGGGGAGGATGAGCGCGATCTTCTGCCGCTCGGTGACGGCCAGGAGCTCGGCTTCGAGCTCGTCCACGGGCCGGTCGCCCAAGCTCTGCAGAGTCGTGATGACCCCGTTCTGGAAGAAGTCGGACATGTCCTCGTGCGGCTGGGTGGTGGCGCGGAACCGTAAGATCTTAAGATAACACCTATCAGGAGGGTGCGGTCGGAAGGCGGGCGGGCGGGATGGCCTTCCTGTCACCGGCTAGCGGACGGACCCCAGGATCTTGGACAGGGCGGCGGCCCAACCTTCCGGGCCGGGTGCCGGGGCGACGTGCACGTGGTCGTTCCGCACCTCCGGCAACGGGCGACCCGGTGCGGGGACGAGCACCGCTTCGTCGACGGCGTCCAGCATCGGCACGTCGTTCGGGCCGTCGCCCAGGCCGACCGTCGTCGGACGTGCGCCGAGCGCCCGTCCGAAGGCGTCGCGTACGGCACGCACCGCGATGCCCTTGTCCTGGTCGGAGCCCATCAGGTGGTGTAGTCGGCCGCCCGTCGTGATCCGGAAGCCGTGGTCCCGGGCGGCTGCCGCGAGGCGGTCGAGCTGTCGATCGTCCTCGAGCCTGAAGGGCTCGGTGAATTCCCTCTGCTTCGCGCGCTTGGCGGCCTCCAGTGGGAGCCCGGTCACCTCCGCGATCTCCTCGACGCTCATGTCTCCGAAGCCCTCGAGTCCGAAGCGGCCCCGTACGGAGGCTGCGAAGTCCCTGGCCTCCGTGTAGGGGCGCCCGAAGACGAGCGCGCGGAATGCCCCGATGGGAACCGCCTCCGGTAGGTCGAGGCGCCCGTAGCGTTCCGGGAAGAAGGCGGCGGCCCCATTCTCCACGATGAAGGGTTCGTCCACTCCCATCTCGGCGCGGAGCACCGCGACCTCCGCCCGGGTCTTGCTCGTCACGAATACGAGGGGCGACCCTTGGTCCCGGAGGCGTGCGATCATGGGCGCGGCGGGCCTCCAATCGTACGTGTCGTGGTCGAGTAGCGTGCCGTCCAGGTCGGTGAAGATGACGAGTCTCATCAGGGTCCGTGTCGGAGGATGGGGTCGGTGAAGATCGTGGTGGCCACGGACTCCTTCAAAGGGAGCCTCTCGGCTCGTGAGGCGTGCGAAGCGGTCCGTCGTGGCGTGCTCCGGGTTCTCCCGGAGGCCACGATCGACCTGAAGCCGATGGCGGACGGCGGAGAGGGCACCGCGGACACGCTGCGCGAGTCGGCGGGCGGGGATTGGGTGCCCGTAGAGGTCGATGGCCCCCTGCCCGGGATGCGTGCTGAGGCGTGCCTCCTGTGGCTGCCCGAGCGCGGACCGGGAGCTTTGATCGAGATGGCGAAGGCCAGCGGGTTGGAGCTTCTCCGTCCGGACCAGCTCGATCCCCTCGTCGCCACGACCCACGGTACGGGCGAGCTTCTCGCGGCCGCTCTGGAGCTCGGAGCCCGTCGACTCTGGCTGGCGATCGGGGGCAGCGCGACCGTGGACGGTGGCGTGGGCGCGGCGACGGCTTTGGGTTGGTCGTTCCTGGATGGCCAGGGCGCGCCGGTGGGGCTCGGCGGAGCCGCACTGGAGCGCATCGAGCACATTCAGCCGCCATCTGATGGCCTGGACGCCGACGTGCAGGTGCTGTGCGACGTCGACAACCCCTTGCTGGGCCCTCGCGGGGCCGCGCGCGTCTTCGGGCCCCAGAAGGGGGCCACTCCCGAGGTGGTCGAGCGGCTCGAGGAGAGCCTGGCCCACCTCGCCGACGTCGTCGAGCGGGACCTGGGCAAGGACGTGCGCAACGTCCCGGGTGCCGGTGCCGCCGGGGGGCTGGGTGCCGGCGCGGTGGCTTTCCTCGACGCCGACCTCGTCTCGGGGATCGAGGCGGTGATCGATGCGGCGGGACTCGACGAGGCGCTGTCCGGAGCGGATTGGGTGGTGACGGGAGAGGGCCGTTACGACGAACAGTCGCTGAGTGGGAAGGTCGTTTCGGGTGTCGTGGCCCACGCGCGCACTGCCGGCTGCAGGGTCGCGGTGGTGGCCGGGAGCGCCGCGCTCGACGCGGAGGAAGGGGGCGTAGACGCGGTCGAGGCCGTGTCGCCCCCGAGTATGCCGCTGGAGGAGGCGCTCGCCCGGGGTGGCGAGCTTGTCGAGCAAGCTGCCGCCCGCGTGGCGCGCCGCTTCACCGCCGTCGACGGCTGAGGCCGCTCCGTCCCCGGGAGACCCTCAGTCCTTCTTCAGCCAAAGGACCTGATAAGGACTGATCTCGATGTCGAGGGCTCCGCCGGGCGCCTCGTGTGTCGTGTCCGAGACGAGATCCCTGAGCGTTCCGTCGAGCCCCGCGTTCCCGAGGGCGACCCTCACGCGGGTGGGGACCGCCCGTACGTTGATGAGGCACAGGACCGGAGGCCCCGACGCGGGGGTGCGCAGGAGCGTGAAGACGCCATGCCCCACGTCGAGCACGTCCTGGTTGCTGTTCGGGTGGAAGGCCGGCTGATCGCGGCGCAGCTCGAGGAGTCGCAGGAAGCGATCCGAAACGCGCCG
>JASFUR010000334.1:0-4245 GCA_050050215.1 Gemmatimonadota bacterium | reverse complement strand
GCGGGCCACGAGGCGATCGGCGTGGCTGTCGCCGAGCACTGCAAGCCGGGCCACGACTGGTTCTTCCCGTACTACCGCGACCGTACGCTGGCGCTCGCGGTGGGTCAGACGCCGCTCGACAACTTCCTGCAGGCGGTCGGCGCCGCGGCGGACCGTGCCTCGGGGGGGCGGCAGATGCCGTCGCACTGGGGCAATCCCGACCTGAACATCCCCACCGGATCGTCCCCCACCGGGACCCAGTTCCTGCACGCCGTCGGCGTGGCGGAGGCGGGGACGAAGATTGCGTCGGTGCCGGGCCTCCACGACATCATCGAACGATTCGAGGAAGACGAGATCGTCGTCGTGAGCACGGGAGAGGGAGCGACCTCGGAAGGCGAGTTCTGGGAGTCGCTCAACGCGGCGTGCAACCTCGGCCTGCCGGTCGTCTACGTGGTACAGGACAACGGGTACGCGATCAGCGTTCCGGTCGAGGTCCAGACTGCGGGAGGCAGCATCTCGAACCTCGCCTCGGGCTTTCCCGGCCTGCACATCGTCGGCTGCGACGGGACGGATCTCGTGGACACGTACCGCGCCGCCGGTGAAGCGATCGGCTACTCCCGCTCGCGCCGCCGGCCGTCCATGATCCACGCACACTGCACACGCCCGTACTCGCACTCCATGTCGGACGACGAGAGAGCGTATCGCCCGCTGGAGGAGCTCGAGGCACAGGCGTCGCGGGATCCGCTGACGCGAGCGCGAATGCTTCTCATCGAGATCGGAGCAGCGACTCCCGACGAGCTCGACGAGATCGAGAGTCGTATCCAGGCGGAGGTGCTCGCCGCGTCGGACGAGGCACTCGCCTCGCCGCAACCGACCGCGGACAGCGTGATGCGGCATCTGTACTCGGAAGACGTCGATCCCACCTCGTCGGACTTCGATACCGAGGACGGCCCCGCCTACCAGAGCGATCGCCCGCTGACGATGGTCGATCTCCTCAACTCGTGTCTGCGGACCGAGATGCAGCGGGATCCTCGTATCGTGGTCTTCGGTCAGGACATCGCGGACGCGTCGCGGGAAGCCACGCTCCACGAGGTGAAGGGCAAGGGCGGCGTCTTCAAGGTGACGCACGGTCTCCAGAAGGAGTTCGGTGGGGACCGGGTGTACAACGCCCCCATTGCGGAGGCGTCGATCGTGGGACGCGCGGTCGGGATGGCGTTGCGCGGTATGCGGCCCGTCGTCGAGATCCAGTTCTTCGACTACATCTGGCCGGCGATGATGCAGATACGGGACGAGCTCGCGACGATGCGGTTCAAGTCGAACGGCGTCTTCTCCGCCCCGGTCGTGATCCGGACGGCGTACGGGGGCTATCTCCGCGGGGGCGCGATCTACCACTCGCAGACCGGCGAGTCGATCTTCGCGCACTGCCCGGGTCTCAGGGTCTGCCTGCCCGCCACCGCGGAGGACGCCAACGGCCTCCTCCGCACGGCGATCCGGTGCGAGGATCCGGTGCTCTTCCTGGAGCACAAGCACCTCTACCGTCAGGTCTACAACAAGGGCCGCGACCCGGGGCCCGACTTCATGATCCCGTTCGGGAAGGCGAAGGTGCGACGGGAGGGGTCGGATCTGACGATCGTGACGTGTGGCGCCCTGGTGAAGCGTAGCCTGGACGCTGCCAAGCTCGCGGCCGTCGAGCACGATATCGAGGTCGAGGTCATCGACCTGCGGACGATCTCGCCGTTGGACATGGAACGCGTGGCCGACTCGGTGAAGAAGACGAACCGGGTCCTCGTCGTCCATGAAGACAGCCTGTCGTGGGGCGTCGGGGCGGAGATCGCGGCACGCGTCGCGGACGAGCTCTTTCCGTGGCTCGATGCGCCCGTTCGTCGGGTCGGGTCTCTCGACACCTGGGTCGCCTACGCACCCAATCTCGAAGACGCCACCCTGCCCCAGACCGCCGATGTCCTCCAAGCAGTCGTGGGGCTCGCCTCCTACTAGCCCGGAAGGTCGGCGACGGACCCGAGGCCCAC
Source organism: Gemmatimonadota bacterium (assembly GCA_050050215.1). Taxonomy (GTDB): domain Bacteria; phylum Gemmatimonadota; class Gemmatimonadetes; order Longimicrobiales; family Gaopeijiaceae; genus UBA2982. Next base: position 2,239 of record JASFUR010000334.1, on the reverse strand, counting down.
GGGAAGGGACGCTCGTCCCGAGTGCACAAGGGCATCACGATGCGCGGCGACCGCATCGCCGGCGAGAATCTGGACGACTGGCGCCCAGGCCGAGCTCAGAGTCGCAGCCCGAGCATCGCCGTCACATAGCGGAAGGTCGCGCTGTCTCTTTCGAAGTCGACCAGACGCAACTCGGCGAAGCCCCCGAAGCCCAGTGCGCCAATGTCCACACCGAACGCGCCGTGGATGCCGGTATCGCTGGCGGCCTGTGAGTCCGCCGAGTCGACGGTCGTCCGATAGATCCCCACGCCTCCCAGGACGTACGGTCGGAGACCGACCCCGGGGAACTTCACGACCAGACTGAGCGCACCCGACAGGATGGTCGGGCGCGGATTCCCGCCCTGTTCCCCGAACGAGTCGTACGCCCCGTCCGCTCGAAGGCTCACCGGAATCGTGGCGACACTCAGGTCTGCCCCACCCATCAGATGATAGCCGACGTCGGACACGTCGTTCAGGTCCGACATCGGATTGGTGAGTCCTGCGGCGGCGAGAAGCTGTACCTGGCCCTCTGCGGCTCCAGGTGCGACGAGGAGCGCGAGGACGAGCAAGAGCAGAGAACGACGCATGCGGAAATCCTGAGATCGAGGAGTTCGTCGTCCAGAGAAGCTCGCGCCCACCCGGCCCGAATGGCAACAACTGTTGCTGCCTCTGGGAACTTCATGCCGCCTCCGGGGCGGCCGAGGCGGGCTTTCGGGAGCATCCCACAGGCCGAAACCGCCGCACCACGGGGGCCGTTCGGCGGCCCCGCGCCCGACGCCGACCGGCGCAGAATTTGCTAACCATCGTAGTCGCTCGCTTGTAGCTTCGGTCCGGGGGGGATACGAGCCACTACCGAGGAAGGACCAGGATGCGACGGTACTCGCCGAATGCAGGCCGAATCACCGCCCACACGACCACCGCGCGCTTGCGTCGATTGGCTCTCGGCCTGTCCGTGCTGGCCGCGCTCTTCGCGTTGCCCGGGTGTTACGACCAAGTGGTCGTCCCCGACTTCGAGTCGGACGGCCGTGTGGACGTCACGAACGACGAGGATGAGCTCGACGCACGCACGGGCTATCCCGACGAGGACGTGCCGATCGATCCCGACTCGACTGCCGCCCCGACGGGCCCGGCCGGCGTAGCTCCCGCACGGGCTCCTTCTTCGATCACCCTGACGCTCATCGGCGAGATCGAGCCGCCGGTCGTGGGAGGCGAGGTCCTGCAGGCCACGTCGGTCTGGGCCACCCGGGATGACCGCGCCATCGTCAGCTACGGCATGGTCGGCTCGCAGGCGCTCGGTGGCCTGGACTTCTTCACACGCCTCCTCAACAAGAGGCCGAAGCTGAGCTCCGCACTGGCTTTCAACGACGCGGACGCCTACGGCGTGTTCACCGACGGCCAGCGCGCCTACGCGGCGACAGCGACCGTGGACACCAGCTTCGCCTATCCGGCCGTGCTGGAGCGGATCCGCATCACCGGTGACAAGTTCCGTATCGACCCCGACAACATGCGCGTGCCCCTGACCAGCTTCGCCGCCACGAGCGCGACGAGCACCGGCTCCGTGGTCTATGCGACGTCGGGCGACGACGGCGGGCTCTTCGCCTTCGACGCCGGCGACATGACGCTCCTCGGGGAGTACCCCCTCGACGACGCGCGCTGGGTCGCACTGGACGAGGACAACGGACGCGTCGTCGTCGTGCAGGGCACACCCGGCCGTCTGGCGGTCTTCGCCGAGGGCGAGTTCCCGGGCGGGTCCATGAACCTGCTGAACACGTTCACCTTCCCCGGCGCGGACGTGGCGGAGTCGAAATCGACGGTCGAGGTGGCGGGTGGGAAGGCGTTCGTCGCGGCTGGCCCGGAAGGGGTCCAGGTCGTCTGCCTGGACGACGGCCAGATCATCGGGACGGTTCCACGACCGGATCCCGCGTCACTCGGCCTCGACCCGTCGGTCGTGGTCACCAATGCCGTCACCGTGGACGAGGACCTCATGTTCATCTCGAACGGAGAGGCGGGCGTCTACGCGGCTGCCGGGACCGACTCGTTCGCGAGCCTGCCCTGCAGCCAGCCGATGTCGATCACGACGCTCGGACGGCTTCGATTCGACGACCTGCAATCCGCGAACCACGTCTCCTACCGGAACGACGCGCTGTTCGTGGCCGCAGGCCTGGGCGGCACGAAGATCGTGGACGTCGATTTGGGGCGGTGAGGCCGGAGCCGAGCGCCA
>JASFUR010000333.1:0-4251 GCA_050050215.1 Gemmatimonadota bacterium | reverse complement strand
GCGACGAGTCCGGCGGCCCCGGCGAACGAGAGCTGGAAGCCGGCGGACGCCAGCCGCGACGGATCCAGCACAAGGAGCACGAGAAGCGCGGCCCCGATCGCCCCCCATCGCGCGGCCGGGCGGCCCCGGCCCCGGGAGAACGCGGCCGCGGTCAGGATGAGCGCCGCTCTACACGCCGCATCCGGAAAGCCGATGAAGCCGACGTAGAGCCAGGCGCCGGCCGCCGCCAAGAGCGCGGCCCGGCGGATCTCCACCCGCACCGCGAGCAGCAGTGAGACGAGCACGCCCGCGACGACCCCCACGTGAAAGCCGGAGATGGCGAGCAGGTGCGCGATGCCGACCCTCGCGAACGCGTCTCGCAGCTCGGGATCGAGCCCCTCGCGCCGCGCGAGCGTGAGCGCCGCTACGAGGGGCGCCCGTTCCCCGTAGAGCCCCTCCAGTCGCGTGACCATCGCTTCGCGCCACCGAACGGCGAGCCCACGCCACGAACCCTCCGTATCGCCCGATGCCGTCGTGGAGCGAGCCTGGAACCAGGGCCGCTTCCGGCCCTCGCGCCAGATTCCCTCGAGTCGCACCGTAATACCGGCCGGGGCGGTATCTCCGGTGACCACGGTGAAGGGCCCGCAGCCCGACTCCCCCAGGAACGGAGCCGAGCCGCCCCTCGGAGCCGCCAGGAACCGGCCCGAGATCGCCGTCTCGGTGTCGATGTCGACCCGACGGCAGGCGTCCTCGACCCGGTCTGCGGGGAGCGCGGCGGCCAGGCCGGCCAACCCGGCCGAGACCCAAAAGACCCGCCAAACGGGACCGCCGGATGACGATTTGGGCACCGCGAGAAGGAGGAGTGCGACGAGCGGCGCCAAGCCCATCGGTGCGCCGACGAGGGCCCAGGCCACCCCGGCCGCGAAAGCCAGGGCGAGCCTCATCACGGGTGCGGCGCGGCTCAACTACGTCCGGCCCTCCCCGTGCCTGCGGAAGTCAGTTCTGCTCTTTCCCTTCTCCGAATAGGTCCTGCTGGTCACGGTCAACGAAGCGCGCGCGCTCCTCACGGTCCTCTTCCTGGAGTCGCGCTCTCAGGATGCGCCGCACCTTCAGATCGGTGTGGATGCCCGCCAGCAGCATCACGAACATCCCGAGGAGGAGGCTCCCGAAGGCCACCACCGTGAGTGGCACGCCGTACAGAGTGGCGAAGCCGAGCCGGAGCGTGACGCGCTGACCCGAGTTCAACGATGCGAAGCCGACCGCCAAAGCGAGCGCGCCGAGCATCGCCGCCACGCTCAGAACGCGGCTCACGTGCCGACCGATGTCAGCGTCCGGCATTCCTCCGTGCCGGCGAACGTCGCACCCGTCGTGCGGTCCAACACGACACGGGTGTACTCTCCGACACGTGCGGTGTCGCCGTCGAAGACGACCACCTTGTTGCGGCGGGTGCGCCCGAGCACCTGGCCCTCGTTGCGCCCCTCCTTCTCGATGAGGACTTCGTCGACGCGGCCGACCTCGGAGTGGTTGATCTCCGACTGGATGGCACGGCTCACGTCGATCAGCTCTTCGAGCCTGGCCTGGGCCTCGTCCCCTTCGATGAAGTCCTCCGCCGGCATCCGGGTCGCGGGCGTGCCTTCCCTCGGTGAGTACTTGTAGGTGTAGGCGTCGTCGAAGCGCACGGTGCGCATCAGATCGAGCGTCTCTCGGAACTCGGCCTCGGTCTCTCCCGGAAACGCGACGATGATGTCCGTGGACAGCGCGATGTCCGGCACGGCCTGCCGGATGAGGGCGACCTTCTCGTGCAGCTCCTCCACGGTGTAGCGGCGGAGCATCCTCTTGAGCGTGCGATTGCTGCCGGACTGGGCGGGCAGATGGAGATGCTCACAGACAGCGGGCTCCTCGGCCATCACCTCGACCAGCTGCGGCGTCACGTCGTTCGGATGCGGAGACGTGAAGCGCACGCGCCGGATGCCGTCGACCCGGGACACGGCGCGGAGCAGGTCGGGGAACGAGGTCTCCCCGTGTCGATACGAGTTCACGGTCTGGCCCAGGAGGGTGACTTCGCTGACCTCCTGAGCGGCCAGTCCACGCACCTCGCGGAGGATCTCTTCCGTGTCCCGATTCTTCTCCGCACCCCGCACGTACGGGACGATGCAGAAGGTGCAGCGGTGGTCGCAGCCGCGCTGGATCGGGATCCACGCCATCGGACCCTCCGCCCGCCGCTGCTCCAGGCCCTGGTAGTTCTCGACCATGTCGAGGTCGAGCACGGCGAGCTGCTTACGCTGGCGAGGTGTCGGCTCCGTCCGGATCTCGCCGAGCGCGTCGGGGAGCGAGCGATAGCCGTCCGGTCCCATGACGAGGTCGACGTAGGGCGCCTGCTCGAGGAGCGTGTCGCCCATGCGCTGCGCCATGCAGCCGGTCACGCCGATGACCATGTCGGGACGCTCGTGCTTGAGCCCGTTCAGCTGCGCCACTCTGCCGAGCACCCTGCTCTCGGCATGCTCCCTGATCGCACAGGTGTTCACGAGCACCACGTCGGCCTCTTCGGGCTTGCCGACGATCTCGTAGCCACGAGCGGCGAGGATGCCCTCCATGAGCTCCCCGTCGCTGACGTTCATCTGGCAACCGTACGTCTCCACGTACGCTCGCTTGGTCGGCTTCGTCTGAGACATGCCTCAATTCGGTCACATTTGGCGGGACGCGTCAATACGCAGATCGTCCGCACCCCCGCGCAGCACACCGTCGAGCACGGCGTCCTCCGATGCGTCCCCATCCGGAGTGCGCACCCGGAGGTAGTCGCCCGTCAGGCCGGTTCCGGCGCTCCCCTCGACGACGACCCTCGCGCCCGTGCCCGAGCGCGAGGCCCGGTACGAGCGACCCTTGTGGTCGACGAGCTCACGCAGGTCGCGTGAGCGCTCACCTGCGATCCGCTGAGGCACCGGGTCCGACAGGTCCAGGGCCGCAGTGCCGTCCCGAGGGGAGTAGGGAAAGACGTGCAGATACGTGTACGGAAGCTCGTCGATCAGGGAGCGAGTGGAGGCGTGGTCGGCCTCGGTCTCGCCGGGAAAACCGGTGATGACGTCTGCCCCGAGGCCCAGCGGGTGCACGCGCTCGGCAATCTCGAGCGCGCGCTTCCGGTACTGCTCACGCGTGTGCCAGCGACGCATCCGCCGGAGAACCGGATCGGCTCCGCTCTGTAAGGGCATGTGTAGATGCGGGGCGAGCCGACCCCCGGAGCCCTCGAGCAGCTCCACGAGCAGGTCGTCGACCTCGGTCGCCTCGATGCTCCCCAGCCGGAAGCGGACGTCGGGAACGCCATCGAGGAGGCGCGCGCACAGTCGCGAAAGGCTCTCGGCGGGGCTCAGGTCGAGCCCGTAGTGGCCGATATGCACACCGGTGACGACGAGCTCCGCGTGGCGGGTCGCGAGCAGCCGGGCCTCCGCCACCACCTCGTCGGGAGAACGCGAGCGTGACGCGCCACGCGCCAGGCGCGTGGCACAGAAGGAGCACTTACGGTCGCACCCGTCCTGCACCTTGAGCCACCCCCGGGCCGCGCCCCTGCGGCGCCTCAGGAGCTCGCCACCGACCGGCTCCGTATGGATGCGGTCCAGGGAACGCTTGATCTCGATCTGCGTCGGCGCGGACGGGAGGACGGTCGTCGCGACCGAGACGGGCTCGTGACCGGGCACGACGCCGGAGACCCCGGGCATCGCCTCGTAGTCGGCCTGCTTCAACGTCGCCGAGCAGCCCGTCACGACGATGCTCGCCTCGGGGTGCTCACGATGCAGTCGCCGGATGAAGCGCCTCGCCTCGGCGTCGGCTTGGTTGGTGACCGTGCAGGTGTTGACGACGAAGACGCTCGCATTGGAGCGCTCGGCGGTGGTGGGTGCGCCACGGGCCTCCGCCTCCTGGCGCATACGCTCCGTGTCGTACTGGTTGGCCTTGCAGCCGAACGTGTGGTAGAAAACCCGCATGGGTACGTCAGCGTCGCGACCGGCCACGACCTACAGCCCGGCGAGCCTCAGGGAGACGGTCCCCCGCCAGAAGTTCTCGACCAGTGAGCCGGCGGTCCGACGTCCACGCTCGACTCCGACGTCCACGCCCGCCAGGATCAACTCGTTCGCCTGATTGAGCACGAGCCCGAGCCCACCGGCGAAGATGCGCTCGGAGGCGCTCTCCCCCGCCGGGGAGAAGGGGAGATCCGTGTGGCGAAAGCCGAGTCGAATGGGGGCGGAGCGCCCCAGGAGGCGAGCCTGCGTGAGCTCGAGACCC
>JASFUR010000332.1:0-4253 GCA_050050215.1 Gemmatimonadota bacterium | reverse complement strand
AGCTGGCGGGGCGTCCACGAGACCAACCTGGACGGGACGTTCCTCGGATGCCGAGCAGCAATCCGGGCCATGAGGCCCGCCGGCCAGGGCGCGATCGTGAACGTCTCGTCCCGCTCAGGGCTCTCCGGTGTCCCGGGCGCGGCGGCCTACGCGTCGAGCAAGGCGGCGATCCGCAACCACACGAAGAGCGTGGCGCTCTACTGCGCGGAGCAGGGGCTCCGCATCCGCTGCAACGCGGTCTTCCCCGGCGCGATCCTCACGAGGATCTGGGAGCCCATGTTGGGCGATGGACCGGACCGGGAGGACCGGCTTCGGGCGCTGTCCGCCGACGTTCCCGTGCAACGGATGGGTACGCCAGCAGAAGTTGCGGCGGCCGTGGCGTACCTGGCGTCCGAGGAGGCCGGCTACACGACCGGTTCGGAGCTGGTGATCGATGGTGGGCTCACCGCGGGGACGACGGCGAGGCCGGACCGGTGACTCCCTTCGCTTTTTCGCGCTGGGCCGCCATGTCGACTTGTCACTCGACACGCACCGGGTTGCTGTAGCGACCCGACATCGGCACGGACAACATGGGCGAGTCGTTCGGTCAGGCCCCAGCGGGTTCCCGGCCCGACCCGCGTTTGCGATGCCGCATCGTCCAACTCATAATCGACGTACGTCGCGCAGCCGAGTTACCCGCGCAGACTTCGCGTGGACATCGAGTGGCCGCAATGGTCGCCAGCCGGGTTGTGTGCTTCTTCCAGACATCTCCCGACTCCGAGGTCAGCCGTCACGATGGATCTCAAGGACGCCGCTTCAGTCCGACCCCACGTGCCCCTTTTCCTGGCCGCGGCGGTGGCTGCCGGCATCGGGGGCGCCTGTTCGTCGGACTCGTCGGGCCCTGAGGAGGATGGCTTCGCCGACTGCCTGGAGCTGTCGTTCGCGCGGACGGCGGGCCAGCCGCTCGACGAGATCGCGATCGGCCGGCTGCCCGGCGACTTCGAGGAGCCGGTCGCTGCCGAAATCCTCGGAGCCGACGGCACCGTGGCCGGCTATGCTCCGGTGTGGGTGGCCGAGTCCGGTGATGCGCACCTGATCGTGCCGGTCCATCCCAGCACGCCCCTCGAGAGTGGACCCGTGCAGCTCGCTCTGACGGACAGCAGCAGCCGGTGTGCTCCGGTGGACTTCACGATCGAGGCGCTCCCCGAAGCCGACGGCGAGCTCGATGCGGTCGCGGATCTGCTCGGTGGGATGCTCGACGACGCCGCGACGCTGCTCGGGACGAGCACCGAGGAGATCTTCGCGACCGACGCCGCGGACCTGGCGCCCGTCTACTACCCGCTGGCCGCCGCGGCTAGCGTGCTTGCGCATCCGGACAACTCGTACTCGATCGCCGCCATTCTGGACGGGTCTTCTCCGTTGTCGGACGCGGACGGCCTCGAGCTAGCGGAGCGTTTGTTCGCCAAGGCCGGGATACGCGACGGGCTTGCAGCGACCGTTGCGGCGGCTCGGGTGAGTCCGCCTGCGCGCATCGAGGAACCGGACGTCGAGTGCACGCCGGACTACATCGACGACGATGCCGGGAGACTCGACGCCTGTATGGATCTCGCGCTCGATGTCACGTCGAGCATCACCGGTGCGACAGGTCAGATTCTGGAAGACTTGAGCAACCTCTTTGCCGTCACCGGGCTCGCTCCGCATCCCGCCATCGAGATCGGATCGGCGGTCGCCGGGCTCGCCGTCTATATCGTGCAAGCGCGTCGAAACCGGCTGGCCGCCCTGTTGCCGTCTTCGTTGACGTCGATGGACGTCGATTTCGGACAGACCGAATGGCTCGAGGACGAGCCGGGACCGGGCGAGATCAGCAAGGCCGAGGTGTACGCGACGAACGACGAGTGGGACATGGGCAAGGCCTTCCTCGAGACGGCGCTCGCCGCGGCGGGATTCGGTCGCGCGCTCGAGAAGTATGGTGGCGTCAAGGCACTCAACGACATCGGGGTCTTCCTGGTGTCGGAGGGCTTGATCCCCCACCTCCTGGGCGACGAGACGTTGGACGAGTTCACGCTGGATGCGGTGGACTTCGGCCCCGTCGACGTCCTCTCGCCCGCGTGGACCGACATCACAGTGCCGCTGGGCGATGCGATCGAGTTCACTTCGCACACCGCCTACGACCTGAAGAAGGTTGGGACGGCGACGGTCCTGGTGCATACCGACGACGGTGAGTTCGGCGGCCAGCGCCGCGAGCGGTCGACCGAGGTCACGGTCCGTCAGTTGAGCCTCCAGATCTACCCGGACGAGGTCGTCGTCGAACCCGGTGAGATCACGTTCTTCACACTCGCGGTCGAGAATTCGTTCTATCCGCACATGGTGGACTTCATGGACGGTCTCGAAATCCAAGGCTCGGCCGATATCACGATCCAAGGTGAGGGTTTCGACTCACACGAGGTGTCGTATACGGCGCCGCAGAGCCCCGACGCGTCCATGCCGGATCTGCTCACCATCGAGCACAAGGCGACGTCGGGGGCCCGAAGCGGTGATGCTCCCCCCCGTCGTGCGATCGCGACCATCCGGTTCGGCGGTCTCCGGATAACGACCGAGCCGCGGTGCGTCGACATCGGAGAGGAGCCCTTCCCGATCGACGTCGAGGTGGCCGGTGGCATCCAGGATCCCGAGCTCGTCTGGAACGCGAGCGCGGGGGCCATCGACGAGAACGGCGTGTTCACGCCACCCGACGAGGCGCAGATCGTGACGATCACCGTAACGCTCGCGGACAAGCCGGGGATCGGGGATTCGATCGAGCTTCCGGTGGGTGGCTGCTCGTGCAGCGCGACGGTCAACCTGAACGGTGCGAGCGACGCCACGTTCGGATTGAGGTTCTGGCTGTCCGGAGACCTGAGCGGGGTCCAGGCGTTCGATTGGACCGGTGAAGGCGTGTCGAAGGCCACGTTCGGGTTTGGTACGGACCCGCTCAACTCTCAGGTCATCCCGCTCGGTACCACCGGCCAGTTCGACGCCCTGGCCTCGGGGGTCGTCAACGGTGTCACGTTCCTGAACCCCGAGGACCCGGACAATCCCGCGCTGCCGCCGCTCAGCCTGAGCATCACCGAGAATACCGGGAGCATCTTCGCGGGCACGGTCGCAGGCACCGTGAAGGCCGCGGTCGGGGCCGAGCTCGAGAGCGTGTCCTTCTCTCTCTCGTTCCACATCGAGGCGGATCCGAACTACAGCGAGGAAGACGAGAAGGTGTGCTACGTGGATCCGTAGCGGCTTCGTAGGCGTCGCGTTCCAGCCGCGTTCATGCGGGTGCAGTACGGAGCCACCGTCGAGGTGCTCGGTCGCTGGCACGACCGACCTTGTTCCTATGGCGACAGAAGCATCGCAGGGGGATCACCGGAGGTCTTTGGCCGCCGCCACCCACGGGCGCTAGCTTCGATGGAACGGCCGTCTGGAAGGCACCCCGGCCCAGGGAGAAGTCAGGTGCATACGAGGATCGATACGGTGTCCGAACCGTGCGAGGCTGCGGTCTGATCCGGGTCCTGGGCTCTGTTCTGCTGCTTTGCGCCACGCTGTGTGCCACCGCGGACGCGCAGGAGACCGGCATCGTGTCGATCACGGAGTACCGCGCACGGCATCCGGACGTCGAGTCCGGCGCGCGGCTCCTCTTCGAGACGCGCCGCTGCTCAGCGCTCTTCTCTCTGGTGGCCGAGTCTCGGCGGGATCGGGGAGATGAAGGGACGGCGGAGATGTACACCGACTGGCGCATCGGCTTCGAGGTGCGCGCCGCCGAGCTCGTGGCGCGGGAGGGGAGCGCGTCGCGGATCCAGCTTCAGGACGTGGCTCGTGCCAACCAGGACGCCATCGAGCGGATCCAGGACCAGCTGCGGGCGCGGATGCGGCGGGCCGGCGGGCTGGCGACCGATCCGTTGCTCTCGAGTGACTTCCGGACGTGCCGCGCCCTGGTGGACGAGCTGAGGCTGTGAGGGTCACCGGCCTGCTCCGCCCGGCGCTTCACGTGTGCGCGGCCGTGCTCGCTCTGGCCGCCTGCTCCGCGCCCGTGGCCCGGGGAGCGGCGCGCGACCCCGTCCGGATCACCTTCCTCGACGTCGGCCAGGGCGACGCCGTGGTCATCCAGGCGCCGGAAGGCCAGACCGCGCTCGTCGACGCGGGCCCGGGGGTCGACGTCGTGCCCGCCCTGGAGGCGCTGGGCGTGACGCGGCTCGACCTCGTGGTCGCGACCCATCCGCACGCGGACCACATCGGCGGCATGGACGACG
>JASFUR010000331.1:0-4269 GCA_050050215.1 Gemmatimonadota bacterium | reverse complement strand
ACGGATTGGTCCGGTGCGTCACCCACGACGGACGAGCCGTCGGCGCACGCGGCGAGCGCGAGACCGGTGACGACCAACGGGAGGGAGAACGAGCGCATTGTGACACTCCTTCTGGCACTTTCACTGACAATGCCGCCGAAAGTAGGGGACGGCGGGCCGCCAGGCCATCGGCCGCGCACCGACGGGTTTCCGGGTGGGACCCCGCCGCCGTACGTTCACCACACACCTCAAGAGGAGTCGGTGATGACCCGTGTGGGTTGGATGGTCGCCGTGGCGGCTGCACTCGTGCTTTCGAACGTTCCAGCGCAAGCCCAATTCGTTCTGCGTGACGATACCGGCGGCTGGGGCTGGCTCGCCCTGACCCCCTCCAATCGCGCCGTGGTGCAGCTCGTCTTCGGCTCGCCCCAGACCGGCGAGCAGGGCCGGCTCGACCGGAGGGTGCTCGACGAGCTTCGCTCGCGGGGCGTCCGTCGCTTGTGGGCCTTCGAGGACTTCGAGCCTACCGAGAGCCAGGTGCTCGCCGAGTGCGCCGCCGTGGACTACACCCCGGCCAACTCGGAGCAGAAGGTGTATGCGATCCACACGGAGGTTTCGTACTGGGACCACACGCGGCTGGCCGCGACCGAGATCTACGAGGGGCTCGGACTGAGCGGTATCGCGCCCTCGGATCTCGCGACCGACACCTTCGTGGACGCCTGCGTGAACCAGCTCGGTCCGGTACTGATCCGGCTCGGCTACGACGAGGGCTGATTCGAGGAGCCCGCACATGCATCTCCCTTCCCGAAGAGCCCTGCTGTCGGGCCTCCTCGCCGCCGCGGCCTGCGGCACCGGCCCCGATCGCGTCGACCTCGGCGGCACCTGGCACGGGACCACGCTCCTGCCGAACGCCTACTCGACCACATTCACCGTAATCCAGTCGGGCACGACCATCAGCGGCAACGTCTCCATCGTCGGGGTCTTGAACGAGACCTTCGTCGGGACGTTCCACGAGCATACGCTCACCGTCGCCTGGGCTGCGCAGAACGGCTGTGAGGATTGGAGCGGAACATTCGCCGTCGATTCCGAGGGGTCGGAGATGTCGGGGCCGGTCGTCGCCGACTACAGTGGCTGCTCGCCGGCACGGAACGACGACAGCGGGACGATCTCGCTCTCGAAGTAGGTCGGCGCGTCTGACCGAGCCCCTTCTCGACGGTCTTCCGCCGGCCGGTCGAGCTCGCTAGTAGCGCAGGTCTCCACCGTTCACGTGGAGAGTCTGGCCGGTGATGTAGCTCGCGTCCTCGGACGAGAGGAACGCGTACACCTTCGCCAGCTCCTCGCCCGTCCCGATGCGTCCCACCGGGATGCTTTCCGGATCGGGATGTGCCAGGAAGGCGCCCGGCACCACGTGGTTCACCAGGATGCCGTAGGGCCCCAGCTCGGCGGCCAGCGCCCGCGTCATGCCTACGGCACCCATCTTCGAGCCGCAGATGTGCGCCCAGCCCGCACGCCCGTGCCATGAGTTCAGCCCCGAGACGGTGATGATACGGCCGTACCGGTTCTCGATCATGCTCGGAACCACGGCCCGGGTGCAGAAGAAGGGGCCGTCGAAGTTGACTGCCGCCGCCGCCCGCCATTCGTCGGTGGTCATGTCCACGAAAGAGCTGCTGCCCCTCGCCCCGGCGTTGTTGATGAGGATGTCGATACGTCCCATACGGTCGAGCGCCTCTTCGACCATCGCATCCACCTGCTCCTCTACTCCCACGTCGGCCAGGATCGCGATCGCCCTCACTCCGAGCGCGGAAGCTTCGGCGGCCGTCGCCTCAGCCTCCTCACGGTTCGAGCGGCCGTTCACGATGACGTCGGCACCCTGCCGCGCGAGCTCGAGCACCGTGTCCCGGCCCAGGTTCCGGCTCGAGCCGGTGACGAGTGCGACTCGGCCCTCGACGCCACGGCGCTCGCGTACGGAGTCGTCCTGAGCACCGACCATGGGAATCGCAATCGCGGCTCCCATGCCTCCGAGCGCCGTGCGTCGCGATACGGGTGTGGAAGCGTCCATCGTGGTGCTCCGTGGCTCGAGGAGAGGTGTACGGCGTGCGGGCACCCTAGTCGGCGCTGGGAACCGCCGCCAGTGAGCGCCCGATCCGCGCTAGAACCGGTTGTTCACCACGTTGTTGAAGATCGAGCCGAACTGGTACGAAAGCCCGAACCGGATCTGCGCCTCGTAGTCCGTCGCCTGCTGGGCGAGCTCGAGGAGCCGCTCCTCGTCGGTCAGGTCACCGGCCGCGAGGTAGATCTGATCGCGCACCCTCGAGTACCGTCCTCCCACGTTGAAGTCGAGTCCCCGCACGACGCGGAACGAAACATTGCCGTTGAAGCTGAGGTTGTTCGTTTGGATGTCGTGCAGGTAGTGCGAGCCTCTCACCTGGACGAATGCGCTTCCCCACGGCTGTCTCTGCTCGAACGAGAGGCTGAGCGCCTGCTCGACCCTCAGCTCGGCGTCTTCGCCCAGCAGCGTCTCCTCGAAGTAGTGCCGGTACACGGGACCGATCTCGTAGAAGGCCGTCAGCGACCGACGGGTGGCCTCTTCGTACGGGAAGAAGCTGTACTCGACGGCCGGGTTGAACTGGCCCCAGACGTCCTGATTTCGGCTGGTGTTGCGACCGACGTTGCCGCTGAACCCGGCCGAAACGTGCTCGGCCAGTGCATAGGATACCCGCCAGTTCAAGCCCCAGTCGTAGCGGTTGTCGACGAATTCGCCCGACGACAGGTCGCGCCGCTGCGAGCGCTTGTTGTAGTTGAACCGGTAGTTCTGCTTCCACGTGGGTGAGACCCGGCTCGCCTGGGCGGAGCCGCCCACGCGCCACTCCCGTTGGGCCGACTCGCTCCGGTAGTTGCCGTTCCCCTCGAGCCTGAAGACCCAGAGGTTCCAGGGATCGTCCACTTCTTCCTGGCTCAGCACGCCTTGCACCGGGAGGCCCTCCTCGACCGACCCGACCCCGTTCACCTCGACGATGTCGCGGAAGCCCATCTGGGTCGCGAACTGGGCGATGCCGACCTCGAGCGAGAGCGCCACGCCATCCAGCTGCTCCCGTTGCGTGTCGGTGGGGAGTGTCCGGTACAGGCTCTGGGAGACGTAGTCCGTGTACACGCCCCGACCGATGAAGTCGAGCACGTACTCACGACCGCCGGCCCCGGTGTTCTGCCGCGTGAAGATGATGTGCAGATACGCGTCCGCCTGGTCCCGGACCCACACCACCCAGTCGATCTCGGTGCGGAAGTAGGTGCGGTCACACCCTCCGCCCTGACAGTCGAGGTAGACCCTCGGACGACCGGAGTCCGGGCCTGCCTGGGCGGACGCTGTGCCGGAGGGGACGAGCAGCGCGGCCGCCACGAGAAGGGCGGCTGCGAGAAGGGTCGAGCGGTGACGGAATCGGGCGTACCGCGACAATTGTGCTCCGATGCTGGGGCTTCGGTCGTGGGCCTGGGTGCCTCAATCGTGCGAGACTAAACACGGGGCAACAGCGCTGTTCCTCAACCCCGCCGCACTCTTGGATGCTTGGGCCGCCGAGAGCGTTGGCTGGCGCGATAACTGCGGATCCAAGACCTCGGAGAGGCGCGGGCCGGGGCGGCTCGTCAGTCGTGGGGCGCGAGCCGCTCGAGCTCCTGGAGCCAGTTCTCCACGACGACCAGGTGGTCGAATGCAGCCTCCTCGTACGTGGAGTCGACGACGCCGAATCTGAGCATGAGGAACCGGCCGTCCGGTGCAACGTCGTACTGGCGGGAGCCACCCCCCGGTATGGAGAAGTGATTGCTCGCGAAGAGCGGCCTCGGATCGCCGACCGACAGCGTCGGCTCGGTATCGACGTCCACGACCATGATCACCGAGTTCCGGCGGTAGTAGAGCTCGCTACCGTCCCGCGACCAGTTGAGCTCCTGTCCACCGCCGATCGACACCGGGGTCTTCGGTCCGGGTCCGGGATACGGCTGAAGGTACACCTCGAAGGCGCCCGACTCGTCTGAGAAGTACGCGAGCCAACGACCATCGGGCGACAGCGACCCGTTTCCATAGGCATAATTGCCCTCGAGGATCGGCCTGGGCGTGTGCTCACCCTCCAGCGGAACGGACCATATCTCACGGCGGACGTTCCCGCCGCCGAGCAGCGCAGAGTAGATCAGGGTTCGCCCGTCCGCCGTGAGCGACGTGCCGTGGTCGTTGCTGGCATCATTCACGACGAGGGGCTCGGGCGCTCCACTCCCGTCGGCCCTGACCCAATACAGGTCGCCATCGTT
>JASFUR010000330.1:0-4287 GCA_050050215.1 Gemmatimonadota bacterium | reverse complement strand
GCCTGTAGCGAGACCCAGTACGACTCGTCGTCGAGGAGGCTCTGGAGGATGGGGACGTCGTCCTTGCCTCCGAGGGATCCGATCGCCGCGACGGCTGCCGCGCGGATCACCGGGTCGGAGTCTGTGACGAACCTCATCACCCGGTCCACGTGCTCCCGATGCCCGAGCTCCCGGATCAGCCTCAAGCATCCCGCCAGGAGCTCGCGGTCGTCCACCTCCTCGATAAGGCGCAGCGCGACGTCCACCGTGCCGAGGTCGTTGAGGATCGAGAGGGCGTCGGT
Source organism: Gemmatimonadota bacterium (assembly GCA_050050215.1). Taxonomy (GTDB): domain Bacteria; phylum Gemmatimonadota; class Gemmatimonadetes; order Longimicrobiales; family Gaopeijiaceae; genus UBA2982. Next base: position 4,006 of record JASFUR010000330.1, on the reverse strand, counting down.
CGTGACGGCGCGCACCAGTGGAGGCTGCTCCGGATCGGCCAGCATCTCCCTGAGGAGTGGCGCCGTGGCCGGCCCACCGCCCGCGAGCATGCTGGCGAGGTAGCTGCGGCTCCAGAGTGTGAAGCGGTGGAGCCGCCGGAGAACGTTGGAGAAGTAGCGCTCCTGGCCGGGGCGGAAGAGGCCGCGCGCGGCGATCATCGCGACGACCGGGGACTCGTCGTCGAGGGCCTTGGCGACCACGCCCGCGTACCTCGGCATGCCCATCTCGGCCAGGGCCTGGACGGCCAGCCCGCGGGCCTCGGCGCTCCGGTTCTCGACGCGCCGCTCGAGATCCGGCAGGTACGGTTCGGCGATGGCACGCACCTTTTCACGCTCCTCGCCGCGAAGGCGCCGCGCGTACCCGAGCAGGAACCCCAGGAAGTCGTCCGTGTCCCGCTCGTCGACGAGGGCCGCGAGCGCCTGAGGAGACGCCGAGCCCGCGAGCACCTCGAGCATCGCGGGCTCCCAGGTCTCGTTCAGCTCCTCGGTTTTCTGCGTGGAGACGTCGTTGAAGTAGCGCAGCAGCAGCGCCACCAGCGCGAACCCGAACGACAGCGCCGACAGAACGGCCACCGCGATCGCGAGCGTCGCGAAGCCCCGATCGACGATAGAAAGGCCGATGAACGGGGCGGCCCATTCTCCGATCAGCGGGCCACGACCTCGGCAGGCGTGCCCCGCGGGCCACCCGCCTCCGATGCTCCACTGAAGACCAGCCTGCGTACGCGGGCCAGGAGCTCCGTCGGCGAGAAGGGCTTGAGCATGTAGTCGTTCGCCCCGAGCTCGAGTCCCCGGATCACGTCCGCTTCCCCTCCCAGGCCCGTGAGCATCACGATCGGAACGTCATCGAGGCGCTCGATCGCCCGGAGACGCTCCAGGAGCTCGAAGCCGTCCATCCCCGGCACCTTCACATCCAGGATCGCGAGCTCGAAGGACGCATCGACCGCCCACTCGTACGCTTCCTCGCCGTTCAGGAAGTCCATCACCTCGAAGCCCTCGCGGACCAGGCGGTGGTGGATCAGGGTCGATGTGACCCGGTCGTCTTCGACGAGCATCACGCGACGTGGTCGTTGTGGTTCCGAGTCGTCCGCTGAGACGACGACCCCACGGCCCTCGGAGCGGGCCCTCAAGAGAGAGCTCTCCGCCGCAGATACGATCTCCCGCAGGTCCTCGGACCCTTCTGCCGTCGCGACCCCTGCGCTGAAGGAGACGTCGGTCCCCGCGTTCGCGTACTCCTCGAGCACGTTGCTGCCCGCGAGGCGGGCCATGCCTGCCCTCAGCTTGCGTTTCGCCTCGGCGGCGTCCGTGCGGGGGAGGAGCATCACCAACTCGCCCCGACCCCAGCGGCCGAGCATCTCGCGGCCCTCGAGCGCCGACGCGATCGGTTCAGCGAGGCGCGCGACGAGTCGGTCGGCGGCCTCCTCTCCGAGGGCGTCGAGGATCGCGTCGAAGCCGTTGAGGGCCAGCAAGGCCACCGCGGTCGGGTGGGGCTTGTCGGACTGGAGTCGCAGCGGCTCGTACGCCTCGACAAGCGCCGCGCGACCCGGCACCACCGGTCCGCCCCCATCCAACGGCGTGTCTCGCGGGCGGAGATGCCGGGCCACCGCCGCTCGCAGCACCTTCGGATCGACCGGCTTCTCCAGGAACTCGGCGGCACCCACCGCCAGGCACTCGGCCCTGGGCACCGCGCCTTCCTTGGCCGACAGCACGATGACCGGGATGCCGGCCGTGGCCCGGCTCTCTCGCATCTGGATCAGGAGGTCTCTGCCGTCCCGGTCCGGGAGGATCAGGTCCAGCAGGACGAGGTCGATCGAGTGCGCGGACAGGAGACGCTCGGCCTCGGCTGCGTCTTCCGCGTGATGGACCGTGTAGCCCGGACCCTCGAGATAGGCCAGGGCCGCTGCGGCCACCGTGCGGTTGTCCTCGACGAGAAGGACCGTGGCCGGTTCGCCGAGCTCCGTGCCGAGGAGGGCGCGCGCTTCCTGGAGAAGCGCCTCGGCCGCGGCGGCCAGACCGGGGCCGTCCGCTTCCTGGACCCGGCGCGCCGAAGCCGCCAGCGCATCCGCTCCCGACGTGTCGGCCGTTGCGGATAGGGACCGCGCCATGCGCCGCAGCGAGGGGCCGATCTCGGGATCGGTCTGCAGCGCCTCTAGCGCCGCCTCGAGCCCCTCGACGTGCGCCGCAAGAGCCCGCACCTCCTGGGTGTGGAAGTCCTCCATGGAGCCTCGGCGCGCGCTGGGTGGATTCCGCCGGGCCAAGTGTTGCAGACGGGGGGCGCGATTACAAGGACTTCGTCGACCGTATCACGTCGATCAGACGATGGTCGGGCAGGAAGAAGGGTCTTGCGCGGAAGGCAGCGGCCACGATAGCTCACCATTCATGCGTTGTGCCTGCTGCGTCTTGTTGCGTCTCTGCAACAGGTCGTGGGCTCGGATGGTGATGTTCGAAGGCTCGGTTGGCTTGGCGTGGAATCCATAAGTCGTGTCTGCACAATTGTTTGAGCGATTTGGCCCGGGCGCTCCCCGGAGGGGCCTTGTGATGGCATGTGACATGCTCACCAACATTGCGACGAAGTACATTCCCCGGAACGACACGAGTGACGATTGATGACACGCTTCCTTCAAATTGCTCTCGCAGGCGTGGCGTTCGCAGCGTTGAGCATGGCTGAGCCACTCCAGGCCCAGTTGTCGACCACCTCGCCCAATTGCGACACCGGCTCCGTCTTGACCGACTTCAATCCCAACGCTGACGACTGTCTGGGCGCATACGAAGGGAACGACAAGCAGCAGGAGTCGGAGATCATACAGGCGATGGTCGATGCCGGCTGGCTCAACTCCACGGACGGGGCCAATGTCCTCGGCTACACAGATGCCGAAGATGGTGAGCCGAACCCGTTCACATCGGATCCGCAGGGGTCCACCGGGACGCTCACTTTGGCGGCCCCGTTGACCGGTGACTATGCCCTCATACTCAAGGTGGGCACGCAGTTCAGCATCTACTATTTCGAGAATCTCGTGAATGTGAGCTCGATCTACTACACCACGGCTGGAACCAACCTGAATGGGAGCGACCGTCCTCAGGGGCTTTCCCACGGCGGTTTGATCTCGGTTCCGGAGCCTGGCTCGACACTTCTGCTGCTGACCGGCCTACTGGGTCTGGCTGCGGTCGGCTGGAAGCGCCGCCGATTCGAGGCGGTCTAGCCAATCGGACGCACCGGGGGAATGTGACAAGCCCCGCGGCCCCTGCCAGGGGCCGCGGGGCTTGTCTATTTCAAGGCGTCCGGAGACGCGACGCCCCGAGGAAAGCCGAGATCTCCCTCGGCCGTGACTCAGGCGGAGGTCTCGCGCGGTTCCACCCTCCTGATATATCCTGGCGCGGCGATCACTCTCCCGCATTGCGAGACGAATCATGAAGACAGATGCGTCCCCGTGGACGGTTCGGGGGTTGTATGCGCTGGCCGTCATTCTGGCGTGGTTCCCTCTCTTGGACCTCTTCACGGCCACCTGGCCGTTCAGGTTTGCCGATCTGCCGTGGCGGTACGCGGCCCTGGGCGTCGCCGCCAATTACCTCTACCTCTCGCTCGTCGGGATCGCGCTGGCCATGGGAGTGGCTCATTGGCGTGAGCACGGCTTCGTAATGTCAGTCGCTGGATGGCTCTGCCTGCTGGTGGCCGTGGTCCTCGTGCCGGTGATGTTCCTCTTCGCACTGGATGTCTTAGCCATCATAGATCTGAGGGCTGCGGAGCTGGCAAGGGATACGATGCTCGCGGGTGCGATTCAGGAAGCAAAGTACGCGGGCACGTTGCTCGTGATGGCCCTACTCGGTTGGGGTGCGCGCGAGACGAGACGACGGAGCGCTCGAGCCGGCGACCGCGCGACGGCGCCCGTCTCGCCTGGGGCTATCCGACGGTCTGCCGGCTGATCCCTCTTTGGCGGGCCAACACTTCTGGTCCGCTCCTTCTGGCGGGCTC
>JASFUR010000329.1:0-4288 GCA_050050215.1 Gemmatimonadota bacterium | reverse complement strand
GCATCTCCTCGATGCACCTGCGAACCAGCATCATGACCGCCGGGAGATCGGCCTCGGCGGCCGGCACGACCTCGAGATCGGCCGTGGTATTCTCGACGATCCGGTCTTGCACGTGCCGCAGCCACGAAGAGGCCTCGAACCCGTCGCGCTCGAACGCGTAGTGGCATCCGATCTCGTAGAGCAACGCGTCTCTGATCTGGTTCTCGCAGAGCCCGCCGCCCAGCAGCTTCGCGATCTCGCGCGCCCCGCATTTCTGGAGCTCGACCGGCACCTCGCTGAGCATCTCCGACAGACGCGCCTCCGCCGCCCCACCCTCCGCAGCCCACGCTAGATCGAAGTAGGCGCCCAGCATCCGGTCCAGGCAGTCGGCCTCGCTCATTGCACCAGCCGACTCAACTCCTCCACGAGCGTCTCGGCATCGCGGAAGTCCTCGATCACCACGTCGGCTCCGGCTTCCAGCAAGCGTTCCTTCCGGCCCACCGGCGCCACGCCCACGAATCCGCAGCCCAGTGATCGGGCGGCCTTCCCGTCCCAGACGCCGTCGCCGATGTAGACGATGGGCTCCCCGGGAGCGGCCGAGGATGCCCGCAGGGCCTCGCGGATGATGTCCACGCGCGTTGGGTGATCCGAACAGGTGGCCAACGGGACGTCCGCGTACGGAATGCCGCCACCCCGAAGCTTCACCAGGGCCGACGGCCTCCAAGCTCCGGTAGCCATGGCCACGTTCCAGCCGGCGCCTGCCAGCACCTCGAAGACCTCGGTCGCTCCCGGGATGGCCCGGAACCGGTGCGGCTCCTCGGCCAGCCGGGCCTCGAGCAACCTGCCGACCTCGTCCGCGATACGTCCCTGCGCCTCCAGGTCGGGCATCGGGACGTCTCCACGCTCGCAGGCCGCGGCCAGGACCGTGACGTCCGTCACGTCGTGCAGCGTCGGCCAGTCCCTCGGGAGCGCGACGCCAAGCGCCGCACGGATCGCGTCCTCGAAGCACTCGACGTCCACGTCCATCGTGTCGGTCAGCGTGCCGTCGATGTCGAAGACTATGGTGGCGATGACCGCTATCCCTCCACCAGATACCGGATCTCGTGCTCCTCCGCGGTCTTCGCATACATCACGTGGTCCTGCCACTGGCCTGCGATCTTCAAGTACCGCTCGGCCAGGCCTTCGCGCCTCATGCCCACCTTCTCGGCCAATCGGAGGCTGGCTTCGTTGCTCGGGATGATGTTCGCCTGCACCCGATGCAGAGCCAACCCGCGCTCCGAGAACGCGAGGTCGAGGAGGCCACGGGTCCCTTCCGTCCCGTAGCCCTGCCCTGCCAGCTCAGCAGCCACGGACCAGCTCGCGTACGCGTTCTGAAAGACGCCCCGAACGATCTCGTTCAGATTGAAGAAGCCGGAGAGGCGCCCGTCCGCCGTCTCACCAACCAGTCGGAGATAGCGCTCCTCTCGCCGGCTCTTCTCCAGGTCTTCCTCGAAGATCGCCTCGAGCGACTTCTCCCGGGCCGGGAACCAGCGTCGGAAGAACTCCGCGCCGGCGGTGTGCACGCGGACGAACTCCACCCGATCCGCCTCGACCAACGGACGCAGATGCATCCTCTCGGTCCGGATCTCACGGATCATGGACGACGCTCACTCCGACCGACCCACGGTCTCGACTCGATGCGCGGGGACCTCACAGGGCGCTGACCGTCACGTAGTACCCGTCGGGATCGCGCAGCGAGAAGTCCCGTGTTCCCGTGTTCTCATTCGTGTGCGGCCCATTCCCGGCGCAGAATGGAGAAGATCGCCTCGTCGACCGCCTCGTCCCGCTCGACCCGATTCATACGGAGGACGCCCTCCTTCGTCATCCCCACCTTCTCCATCACGCGCTGCGACGCCACGTTCTCGGCATCGGCCCTCGCGTGGATCCGATTCAGGTCTTCATGCGTCGAGAACCCGGCGTCGATGACCGCCCGCGCCGCTTCGGTGCAGATCCCCTTCCTCCAGTGCTCCCGCGCCACCGAGTAGCCCACCTCGGCCGAGAGGTGCTCGAAGTCGAACCTCAAGTTCAGTCCGCCGATCACGGTCCCGTTCAGGCCGATGGCCCATGTGGGATGCTTGGTCCGATCCAGGAGCAGCTGGCGGGCAATGAACTGCTCGGCGTGCGGTCTCTCGTACGGCCGCGGCAGGAGCCGCAGATACCGAGACCACTCGGGGTCCTGGGCGTAGGCGAGGACGTCGTCCACGTCCCCCAGCTCGAACGGCCGGAGGATCAGTCGCCCCGTCTCGATCACCTCGGGCAATGTCTCTCTGTCCAATGGATCTCGGCTCCGCCTGGTCACCCATCGAAGTCTGTGGGAGCGCCGTACCAAGCCACGGCCGTCACGGTCACTTGACCGGCAATCTCATAAGCAGCCCGCTTCCAAAGCGGGTCGCGGCTGTACCCACTATGTCGAATCCGCACGCCGCGTAGAATCCCTCGGCGTGAGGGTTGCCTACCACATGAAGGGATTCTGCTCCCAACGACTCCGCCAGGACCAGGCAGTGCATCACAAGCTGGCGACCGATGCCCCGCTTCCAGAACGAGGGCTCGACGAAGAGTGCGTCCAACTCCGCATCGCCATCCTCACGACGCACGACGGCGGCAAATCCAAGGATCGTCTCTCCTGCCTCGGCGACAATGACACTTCCGAGTTCAAGCTGCTCCCGAGGCACCTCGATCGCATCGGGGTGCGCCAACAGGCTCTCTCGGTCCCGCGGATTCTCCAGCGAGGCGCGCCGCTGGAGTGCCTCGAGTCCCTCTTTCTCACTCGGCGTTGCTACCCGCACGTGCACTTCACCCCCCACGACTATGCAGTGTTCGGAGGATCGCCCGTGCCGACCGACCGACCCATTACGTGGAAATCGAAGCTCTTGCCTTCCAGGCGGAACTGGTCGCGAATCGTCCCTTCGATCTCGAACCCGCGAGACCGGTACAGGGCTATGGCCGCATCATTGTCCGTTCGCACGCGTAGGTTCACCCGACCGATCAGGCCGCCGTTGGCAGACCAGGCCAGGAGGGCATCGAGCAATCCACCTCCGATGCCGTGTCCCCACCAATCCCGACGAACGCTCATCCCGAACTCACCTGCGTGGTGCGTCCGAGGCCGAGCCCCCGCCTGGAAGGTGAGAGCCCCAACGAACTCACCACCGATTACCGCGACGAGGTACACGGCCCGCTCCGACTCCCGGAATTTCAGGAGAAAGGCTCGTTCCCGATCTTCGGTCATCTCGAACTCGCCAGGACCGAAGAGGAGGAAGTCAGACTCTCCAGATGCCCTCTCCACATACTGGATCAGGGCTGCGGCATCATCGGGCTCCGCTTCCCGGATCTCGCAAGTCTGGCCCCTCGGAAGCTGCAGGGTCATCGGGAGGATGTGCATTGCTCTGTCCGGAAGTCTTACCGCCTTGGCAGGCCTTCGCCCAGCCACGGACCGCCTAATCGTGGGGCCACTCTTCGCGAGGCTACAGCAGCTTCCGTGCCTCCTCGTCGGTCAGTCCGACCTCGGCCACGCCTTCACCGGCTTCGAGCAAGTCCGGGTCGTCGACGCTCCGGGCCAGCGCCAGGGAACCAGCCGCGGAGCCCGCCCCGAGCAACACGATGATGCCTCCGGAGACGGCGTATCCCCAGTTGAGGCCTGGCACGCCGACGCTCCCGAGAAAGTCCATGACAGACCACCCGATCGTGCCTCTGGCCGCCCACATGATGAGCCCGCCGAACGCTCCCCAGACAGCGAATCGAGGGAGCGACATCTGATCAAAGCTGCGCCGACCCTCGGTCACCCACAGGACCACGGAGAAGGCCGCACCGCCAATGAAGCCCAGGGCCGCGAACTGAGCGGCAAAGCCGACGACAATCTCCAGCTGAATCGGGAAACCCGCTGGCATCGCCCCTGGGAGCACCGCCACCAAAGCACCGATTGCGGACCACAAGACTCCCCAGGTCAGCCCCATTCCGACTGCGCCCCGGATGCGCTTCAGCCAGTCTCTCATGGCAACCTCACGTTTCTTCCATCGGCATGGCGCGTCCCTCGCGGCCAACCGGCCCTAGGCGGATCGACCTTGCCAACTCGTCGACCGGCCCTGGAAGCGTAAGCGCCATGCTCCACTGGAGCGAGCGCAGCGAGCGGAACGGCACTCGCATTGCTATGGGGCGCTGCATCTCGACCGTTCACCCGCCCACTGATCCGATCAGCGAGACCGCCAAGCCTCCGGCGATCTTGATGTGTGAAGGCAGGCCAGGACGTCGATCACATCACCGTCGAGACGGTAGT
>JASFUR010000328.1:0-4300 GCA_050050215.1 Gemmatimonadota bacterium | reverse complement strand
GTGGTGATGGCGAATGCGGTGATCGACGAGACGCTCGCGCACCACGGGGGCACGCGGGCCGATGTGGTCGGCGTGGGCATCGGGTGTCCCGGCCCACTCGATCTCGATGCCGGCGTCGTGCTCGAAACGCCCAATCTCGGGTGGTCGGACTACCCGGTCCGCGACCGAATCTCCCGGCCGCTCGATCTGCCGGCCACGCTGGACAACGACGCCAACTGCGCCACCTACGGTGAATGGTGGCAGGGGGCGGGGCGGGGCACCCGTTCGCTCGTGGGGCTGACGCTCGGCACCGGAATCGGAGGTGGCGTCATCCTGGACGGTCGCATCGTCCATGGCGTGTCCGGAGCCGCCGGGGAGATCGGGCACACCACGATCGACTTCACGGGTCGACGCTGTGCCTGTGGCAACTACGGCTGCCTGGAAGCGTACGCGTCCGGTCCCAATATCGCCGCCCGTGCTCGAGAGGGCATCGAGGCCGGCGACCGCTCGATCCTGGTGGATCTCGTCGACGGCGAGCTGGATCGCATCACGGCGGTGACCGTCTACGACGCACTGCTGCAGGGAGATGAGCACGCACAAGCGGTCATGCTGGAAACGGCGAAGATTCTGGGCGCGGGGATCGCGAACGTGGTGAACATGCTCAACCCCGAGGTCGTCGTCGTGGTCGGTGGGGTGACGCGGGCCGGCGATCATCTGTTCACACCACTGAGATCCGAGGTGCGGCGACGAGCGTTCGACGTGGCCGTGAAGGCGTGCCGGATCGTGCCGGGCGAGCTTACGGACGCGGCGGGGGTGGTGGGAGCAGCCGGAGTCTTCCTGGCCGAGCAGGGCACGTGAGCGCCCCGCGCACCCTGGGGGTGCTCGGCACGCTCGTGTGGGACCGGATCGTCGACCGCGACGGCCGGGCCGAGCCGATCGAGGAATGGGGCGGGATCGGATACGCCCTGGCCGCCCTCGGCGCGTCGTTGCCCGAGGGTTGGGAGGTGCTTCCGATTCTCAAGGTCGGCCGCGACCTCGCCGAGGAAGGGCGCCGCTTCCTGCGCGAGATCCCCGGGGTCAACGACTCGGCAGTCGTGGTCGTCCCCGAGCGCAACAACCGGGTCGAGCTGCGCTACGAGGACGACGTCCGGCGTACCGAGAGGCTGGAAGGCGGCGTGCCACCGTGGACCTGGCCCGAGCTCGGGCCCCTCGTCGAGCTCTGCGACGCGCTCTACGTGAACTTCATCTCGGGCTTCGAGATGGAGCTCGAGACCGCCCAGGCGCTCTGCCACGGGTATTCGGGGCCGACGTACGCCGACCTGCACTCTCTCTTTCTCGGGATGACCCATCGGGGGTACCGCGTGCCGAGAACGCTCGAAGCGTGGGCGGCCTGGCTGCGCTGCTTCGACGCCGTGCAGATGAACGAGGACGAGTTCGAGCTCCTGGGTGGGGGCGGCGACCCGTGGCGGCTCGCCGCCGAAGCGCTCGGCCCGGACCTCGGCCTCATCACCGTCACGCTCGGACCGAAGGGCGCCGCGTACGTGACGAGCGCGGGGTTCGATCCGGACCCGACGAGCTGGGGAAAGACTCCCGACGTGGCGCTCGCGGAGCGCGCCCACAGCGGAAGGGTCGGTCCGCGGGAGGGGCGTCGGAGTGGTGACCCGACCGGTTGCGGTGACGTGTGGGGCGCGACGGTTTTCGCTCGATTGCTCGCAGGGGACCACCTCGAGGAGGCGATGTCCGAGGCGAACCGTCTCGCGGGACGAAACGTGGAGCACCGCGGGGCACGAGGCCTGTCTCGTCACCTCTCGGGCCGGCTTTCGCACGTGGAGGGCGACGCGTGAAGGTCCTGAACGTTCCGACGTCGCTCGACGGTCAGACCGTCGACGCCTTCTTCGATCAGGTCGCCGGTCTGGACGAGACACGCACCCTCTTCGACGCGCGTCACCTCCGTTGGGTCGATCCCAACGGCATGGTCGGCCTGCTCGTCGGGGGCACGGTCGCCGGCAGGAAGCAGGGTGTGCTGCCCAGGCTCGAGCCGCCCGAGAGCTCGGACGTCGCCGGGTACCTCTCGCGCATGGGCTTCTTCGAGGCGGCGCTCGGTGTCTTCGACTGCGAGGCTCCGCCCCGCCGGCAGGGCACCCGGGACTCCGACGTTCTTCTGGAGATCACCCCGGTTGCGGCGAACGCCGACGTCCACGACGTCATCGATCGGGTGCAGAGCAAGGCCGGTGCGATCCTCACGTCGAAGCTGGGTTATCCCGCCACGTCGGTCGTCCAGTTCTCTGTGATCCTCTCCGAGGTGTGCCAGAACATCATCGAGCACGCCGAGGCTCCCGGCTGGGTCGCCGCCCAGTCGTACAACTGGGCCAAGCGTCTGGGGCGCAACGTGGTGGTCATCTCGGTGATGGACGTCGGGCGAGGCTTCCGGGGATCGCTGGCGGACGAGCACTCGGCCCGCTACGGGGACCGGTGGGCCGACGCCACGGCCCTGGAGGCGGCGTTCCTTCACGGTCTGACTCGCTTCCCCGACTCCGGTCGGGGACAGGGCATCCAACAGATCAGGCGCCAGGTGCGGCGCTGGGACGGAGCCATCACGATCCGGAGCGGCACCGCGCGCATCGGCCAGGTGCCCGACTGGTACGACACGCCCCCGCTCGTGGATGGGCTCGCGCCGTTTCCCGGGGCCCAAATCTCGATCGTCCTTCCGGCGAAGGCGGGCGAATGACCGAGGGGATGGACCGCATCGCGATCGACGTGGGGCAGGTGCTCCAACGAACGGTCACATCCCTCTACTCGTACCTCGTCACCCGACCCACCGGGCGCGCCGTGCGCATGGCGATCGAGGCGCGCCTCCAGGACGCCGGCGAGCGCTCCCTCTCGCTCATCGACTTGTCTGAGGTCGCGATCCTGGACTTCTCGTGCGCCGACGAGGTCGTCGCGCGGCTGCTCCAGCACTCGCGCGACAATCCCGCCCACGAGGCGTTCTTCGTCTTCCGCGGTATTCACGAGCCGCACCGCGAGCAGATCCAGTCGGTGCTCGAGCGTCGTGGGCTCGCGGCGGTCGCCGAGACCCACGAGGACGTCTATGAGCTGCTCGGTGAGCGTACCGGTCCGGAGGACCGGGCCTGGGCGGCGCTCGAAGAACGCGGCCTCGTCGACAGCGAAGAGATCGATGCGATGGTGGGAGACCCCGAGGACCGCGCCGGGCTCGACCTGCTCATCGAGCGGCGACTGGCGTTCCGGAGCCCGCACACGGGCAGCGTCCACGCCTTGAGCCAACTCGCCAGACACCTCCTCTGACCCTCTGACCGTGCGCGACCCGATGCCAGACCGACCCGACAAAAGGCATGCCCCGGCCACCGTAGCCGTGCACGGAGTGGGCGGGAACAAAGGTGCAGGAAGCCCCGTCGTCCCTCCCATCGTGCAGAGCGCGACCTTCTACTGGGCCGACCCCTCGGATGGCGACCTCCTCTACACCCGCTGGACGAACAACCCGAACCAGGACGACGTGGCCCGGAAGGTCGCGGCGTTGGAGGGCATGGAGGCCGGCATCGCGCTCGCCAGCGGGATGGGTGCGATCTCGTGCACTCTGTTGGCGCTCGCCCGACAAGGAGACCACGTCGCGGCGTCTTCGCTCCTGTACGGAGGAACGCATACGCTCCTCGCCACCGAGCTGCCCAAGCGGGGGGTCGAGACCACGTTCGTGGATCCTGTCGAGGGCGACTGGGAGGCGGCGCTCCGCCCCGAGACGCGCGTAGTCTACCTGGAGATGCCCGCGAATCCGTCGCTGCGGGTACCGGACCCGAGGCCCGTCGTGGAGCTCGCGCACTCGAGAAACATCACGGTCGTCGCGGACATGACGTTCGCGTCACCGGTGAACATGCGCGCGGGCGAGCACGGCGTGGACGTCGTGGTGCACAGCGCCACGAAGTATCTGGGAGGGCACGCGGACATCATCGCCGGTGTCGCCGTCGGGCCGGCGGACATCGTGCACGACATCAACATGGTCTCCCGCTTCTACGGACCGGCGTTGGATCCGCACGCGGCGTGGCTGCTCGATCGAGGGCTGCGGACGCTCGACGTGCGCGTCCGCCGCCAGAACGAGAACGCCCAGAGGCTCGCCGAGTGGCTCTCCGAGCAGGAGGGCGTGGCGCGGGTCGACTACCCAGGGTTGCCGTCGCACCCCGACCACGAGGTGGCGAAGGAGCTCATGGACGGATTCGGGGGCATGGTCAGCTTCGTGCTGGAGGGTGGGGGAGCATCGGCGGACCGCCTCGTGTCGGCGCTCGGGGTCGCGCTCGCCGCACCGAGCCTCGGC
>JASFUR010000327.1:0-4308 GCA_050050215.1 Gemmatimonadota bacterium | reverse complement strand
ATCGCCGACATCGACACGCGCGCCCTCACCCGGCACATCCGGTCGCAAGGCGCCATGCGAGGTGCCATCGCGCCCTCCGACCTGTCGGAGGCGGAGGTGCTCGAGGGGGTTCGTGCCCAGCCGGTCATGGAGGGCCTGGACCTGGCGACCGGCGTCTCCACGGAGGAGCGCTACGAGGTCCCCGCCGTGGGAGAGGAGCGCTTCCGGGTGCTCGCCTACGACTTCGGGGTCAAGGCGCACTCGCCCAAGCTCCTCTCCGAGCGGGGCTGTCACGTCACCGTCATCCCCGCCTCCACGTCCGTCGACGAGATCCTCGCGGATCCGCCCGACGGGCTCTTCGTCTCGAACGGTCCGGGCGACCCGGCGGCGGTCGGAGGGGCGGCTGCGGCCATCAAGGCGCTCGCCGAGGCCAACGTGCCCGTCTTCGGTATCTGCCTCGGACATCAGCTCATCTGCCGAGCGTTCGGTGCCAGGACGTTCAAGCTGCCGTTCGGTCACCACGGCGGAAATCACCCGGTCAAGAACCTGGACCAGAACACCGTGGAGATCACGTCGCAGAACCACGGGTTCGCGGTGGAGAAGGGTGAGGCGGACGACATTCCGGGCGCGCCGGACCTCCGGCTGACCCACGTCAACCTCTACGACGACACCGTAGAGGGGGTCGAGCACCGGAGCCTGCCGGTCCTTTCGGTTCAGTATCATCCGGAGGCCGCGCCGGGGCCACACGACAGCCGCTATCTCTTCGACCGCTTCATCGCTCTCATGGAGGAGCGCAAGCGGTAGCGCGCGGTCCTGGACGGGCGTCGGGGCCGGTTGGGCGCCGCTTGCGCAAGTCTATCTGTCACAACGACTCCGGCCACCTTGCGGGTCTTACGGACGCTCGTTACCGTGCGTCCCGGTTCCGTCGGAAGGGTCTATCGCACGCCGCTCTGGAGGGAGCATGACGAAGGCAGACTTGGTTGAACAGGTGGCCGAAGCCATCGGCCCCGGGATCACCAAGAAGGACTGCGCACTCGTCGTCGACGGCTTCCTCAACGCCGTCAAGCTCGCACTCTCCAATGGCGAGAACATCGAGATCCGTGGATTCGGCACCTTCAAGGTGCGCAAGCGGAAGACCCGCATGGCCCGCAACCCGCGCACCGGCGATCCGGTCGAGGTGCCGTCGCGGACGGTGCCGGTCTTCAAGCCTTCGAAGCACCTGCGGTCGAGGGTGGAGAAGCTCGACGAGATCGGGGTCTGAGCCCGCTTCCCCAAGCGGCCTCCCTTCGCGGCACCCCGCCGCGGCCAACGCTTTTAACGCGTTCCTTACATCCGACATCTAAGGGTCGGTGAGGGAAGAGGAGCGTCGGGACGGGGATCCGTCGGATCTGGAGTTGGTCCAAGCGGGCCGCTCAGGAGACGAAGCCGCGCTCGGCATGCTCGTCAGACGGCATCACGCGGCTGCGTTCCGCGTCGCCGTATCCCTCGTCAAACAGGATGATCTGGCTCAGGACGTGGTGCAGGATGCGTTCATGAAGGCCTTCAGGGCACTGGACGGATTCAGGGGAGACGCCGCGTTTCGCACCTGGCTCCTGACCATCACGGCAAACGAGGCCCGGGGCGCCCTGAGGCGTCAGGGCCGTAGACGAGAGACGGCGCTGGAGGATGCGGGGCCGGTCGAGTCGGGCGAGATGAGCCCGGCGAGCGCGGCAATCGTCGCAGACGAGGCCGGCAGGGCGAGGGAGATGCTGGAACGACTTCCCGAGAAACAGAGGATGTCGGTGTCCCTCCGAATCGAGGAGGGGCTGAGCTTCAAGGAGATCGGAGAGATCATCGGATCGAGTGAAGGCGCGGCTCGCGTCAATTACTTCCACGGGATCCGACGCCTCAGGGAGCTGATGGAATGAACCACGAGATGTGTGGCACCGTTCGGGAGCTGATTCCCGACTTCGTCGGCAACCGGCTCGCCGACGCCGACCTGGCAACGGTCGAGCGGCACGTCGTCGATTGCCGTGACTGCGCGGCCGAGCTCGAGCTCGCCCAGATGATCTTCGCCGGGCGCCCGCGGGTGCCCGAAGGCCTCGTGGAGCGGCTCACGGCGAGCGTACGGACGGCTCGGACGCACCAGGTGGAGCCTTCCCGGGGCTGGTGGGGCGTCGCGGCGGCGGTGGTGGCCGCACTCGCGCTGGGTATCGGTCTGTCTTCGCATCCATCGCCTGGTGCTCCGGCCGATGTGCCCGGATACGCGTACGAGGTGGACGAAGGAGAGATCTGGGTGAGCGACGACGGGCTGCTGGCCGGAGCGCCGCTCTTCGACGACTTGAGCGACGATGCGCTCCTGCAGCTCCTCGACGAGCTGTCGGTCGCGTCCGCGGGAGGTGCAGCGTGAACACGGTGACGAGGGCGACCCGCTGGCTGCCGCTGGCGGCCTTGCTGGCCGCGATGGCGGTGCCCGGCCAGGCCGACGCTCAGCGCCGCCGAGACGGGGAGCCGCCCAACCGCGAGGAGATCGAGCAGCGCATCCGGGCACAGATGGGGCGGATGATGCAGGAGCGCCTCGGCCTCGACGAGTCGCAGGCGGAGAGCCTCTCCGAGGTCGTCGGGTCGTTCGACGGACAGCGCCGCGAGCTCGTCCAGCGCGAGTTCGACACTCGGCGACGGGTCGACGCCCTGCTGGACCGGAACGGGAACGACGAGGAGGCCAGGGCGCTTCTCGAACAGCAGGCCGAGCTGCGTATGCAGGAGGCCGAGCTCTTTCGTGACGAGCAGGAGGCGCTGCTCGAGATCCTGTCGCCGGCGCAGGTGCTCGAGCTGCAGGATCTCCGGCAGGACATCGGTCGCAGGATCCGCGCGCTGAGGGGCCGAGGAGGCTCCGACGACGGACGCTTCCGTGGCCCTGGACCGGACCGCCCGCGGAGAGACAGGCCCGGTCCCGGCCCGGACGGGCGCCTCGGCATGCATGGTGTGCCGCCGGGCCCGCCGCCCATCTCGTAGCGCCCGCCCAGGGAACTTCCCGGCCCCCTCCGGCGTTGACGGGTCGGAGGGGGTCGGTTCACTTCAAGATCGGCTCGCACGCACTCGATCAAGGTGAGACGGTGGCCGTTCAGGCGCTATTCTTCGCTTCATACCGTGATCTTCTCGGCACGAAGGGCCTCTCTGTGGAGCTCCCGGAGGGGGCCACGGTGGCCGACCTCGTGGCGGAGCTGCGAGGTCGGGGCGCGCCGTTCAGCGCGCTCCCTGCGGAGCCCGCAGT
Organism: Gemmatimonadota bacterium; assembly: GCA_050050215.1. Classification (GTDB taxonomy): domain Bacteria; phylum Gemmatimonadota; class Gemmatimonadetes; order Longimicrobiales; family Gaopeijiaceae; genus UBA2982. Next base: position 1,076 of record JASFUR010000327.1, on the reverse strand, counting down.
GGCCGTGAACCGGGCGTATGCCAATGCCGAGGAGCGCCTGAGCTCCGGTGACGAGGTCGCCTTCATTCCGCCCGTGGCCGGGGGCTGAGCCATGGTTCACGCCGCCATCGTCCACGATCCGATCCGGAACGACGACGTCCTCGCGCACGTCGGCGCCGACGAGGACGGGGCCGCGATCCTGTTCCTCGGAATGGTCAGGAACCACGCCGACGAACGACCCGTCACCGGCATGACGTACGAGGCCTACGAGGAGATGGCCACACCGGTGCTCCACGAGATCGCCGAAGAGGCGGCTCAGCGCATCGGCAGCGACCGTGTGGCGGTCGTGCACCGGGTGGGCGACCTGACCATCGGCGAGGTATCGGTGGCGATCGCCGTCTCGAGCCCGCACCGCGCCGAGTCGTACGATGCCTCCCGCTACGTGATCGAGGAGATCAAGAAGCGGCTCCCCGTGTGGAAGAAGGAGCACTACGCCGACGGCGAGCGCGAGTGGGTGAAGGGTACCGTACCGCCCGTGGCCGAGGCCGCCGGGGCGGGGGAGGACGCCAGATGAAGGATCAATTCGGGCGGACCGTCCAGTACCTCCGCATCTCCGTGACGGACAAGTGCAACCTGCGCTGCGTCTACTGCATGCCCATGGAAGGGCTGCCGTGGCTCAAGCGCGAGGATCTGCTCAGCTACGAGGAGATCGAGCAGATCGTCCGGACCATGGCCCCGATGGGGCTCGAGCGGGTCCGCATCACGGGCGGAGAGCCCCTGGTGCGTCAGGACCTACCGGAGCTCGTGAAGCTGCTCGCCGGGGTCCCGGGGATCCGCGACCTGTCTCTCTCCACGAACGCGGTGCTCCTCGCCGACCAGGCGGAGGCCCTGAAGTCCGCCGGCATCCAGCGGTTGAACGTGTCGCTGGACTCGCTGCAGCCCGACCGCGTCGACTCCATCGCACGCCGGCCCGGCTCGTATCCGAAGATCATGGAAGGGCTCGACGCGGCCGAGAAGGTCGGATTCGCGCCCATCAAGGTCAACGTCGTGCTCATCCGGGGGCAGAACGACGACGAGATCCGGGACTTCGCCGAGAT
>JASFUR010000326.1:0-4335 GCA_050050215.1 Gemmatimonadota bacterium | reverse complement strand
GAGTACGAGCAGACGCCTCCGGTCCGTACCGGGGTGTCGATGTTCCCGCTTCTCCCGACGATCGGCCTGGAGGCCACGTTTTGATGCGCGGTTCGACGAAGGGCCTCCTCGCGCTTCTGCTGATGGGCTCGGCGGCCGGCTGCGATCTGACGGACGCCACGATCGCGGACTTCACCGACATCTTCGTCGCCGAGGTCTACGTGACCGTCGGGGACGTGCCGGCGGACAACCGGCTGCGGGCATTCCTCCACGGCAGCAGCAACGGGGGGGAACCCGGGTCCGAGTCGTTCGACGACGCGGACGTGGTCGTGACGCTCGACGACGGGTCGACGATGGTGTTGACCCTGGCCGCCCTGCAGGAGTGCGTGGCCGAGCGACCCGAGGACTCCACCGGCTCGTGCTTCGCCGCGGACGCGGTGCAGGCCACCGCCTTCGGCGCCCGGGACAGCCTGTCCATCGAGGTGTCGCTTCCGGGCCGGGCACGCCTCACCGGGGCCACACGCGTCCCGGGTGCGTTCACAGTGAACGGAGTGTCTGCCACGTGCCGGGTGGCCCCCGACGCGCGTCTTCCGCTCCAGTGGTCCAGGTCGGCGGGCGCGTCGTCCTACGTGAGCGAGACGCTCATCCTGGGCCTCGACGATGCGTTGGCCGGAGAGGGCATCGAGGCGGAGGACTCGCTTTACCTGCTGGGTCTCTCGATCTCCGAGAGCGACACGACCGTGTCGTTCCCGAACGAGTTCGGAGTCTTCGACCGCTTCGATCTCGACAGGGACGTGGCCGTCCGGCTTCAGGAGGGGATTCCCGAGGGGGTGAGCGCCGAAGTGGCGATCACAGCCGTCGACGACAACTACGTGAACTGGGTGCGAGGGGGGAATTTCAACCCGTCCGGAGCCGTGCGGGTGTCGAGCTTGGACGGTGGGGGCTCGGGGGTCTTCGGTTCTGCCGTGACCCGCGTCTTCACCATCGTGAGCACCACGGACACCACCGCGGCCCCGGCGTGCGGGGGCTGACGGACGGCCTCAGCGCTCGTCGGGTACCACGTAGATCTGACGGGCGAGATCGTCCTGCACGCGCCGGGGTTCCCCCGCTCCCTCTTCCAGGCTGATCTCCACCGCGCCTTCGACCGCCTGGGTCTCGGTGACATGGACCCGGGCGCCCGGCACCAGGCCCTCCTCGGCCATGGAGCGGAGGTCGTCCGAATGCTCGTCCTTCACCGCGCGGATCCTCAGGCGGTCGCCCGGGCGGGCGTCGGCGAGCGTCACGGGATCGACGGTCTCGATGTCTCCCGCGCGGGTCGGAATCGGCGCACCGTGCGGATCGTGACGGGGGAACTCGAGGGCAGCGGCCATCTTCTCGATGAGCGCGTCCGAGGCCGCGTGCTCGAGGCGCTCGGCCTCTCCATGAACGTCGTCCCAAGAATAGCCGAGACGCTCGCACAGATAGGTCTCGAGGATGCGATGGCGGCGCAGGACGCGTAGTGCTTCGCGGGCTCCGGTGGGCGTGAGGCGCACGCCCCGGTAGGGCACATGCTCCAACAGGCCCGATTCCGCGAGGCGCTTGACCATTCCGGTCACGGAAGCGGGCTGGATCTCGAGCGCTTCGGCAATCGAGCTGGTCGACGCAGCGTCTCCGGACTCGCACAGTCCGTAGATCGCCTTCAGGTAGTCCTCGACGGACGGGGAGAGGGAAGCGGCGTTCATCGCGGGAAGCTATCGAGGGGCGCCTTTACCGTCGACCGGCCCCTGGTGGATACCCTATCTTCCCCAACAGGACCCCATTACCATGACGGATTCAGCACGAGAGCGCCCGGAAGCCCCGGAGTCAGCGCGCCCGGTGGGTGTCCAACCCGTTTGAGGGCATGAGCGAGAACGACGAAGTCAAGCCATTTCACGCGAAAGACGTCGCCAGCGGCCAGGAAGCCGCCGACGCCGTTGCCGCCGTGCTCAAGCACGCTCATGAGCGTGACGAGGCGGCGAAAGAGAAGCGTGCGCCCAAGAAGCAGCCCAAGTGGATGCTTCCGCTGGGTATCAATCTGGGCGTCTTCGCTGCGTACCTGCTCATCTGGGCCCCGGATTGGGTCATCATCAATGAGATCGCGCCGCCGCCGGTGGCGGAGCAGGTCGAGAGCACGCAACGCGGCATGTTCGCGGTCGCATCCCGGATCGAAGGCTACCGACAGGAGAACGGGAGCCTGCCGGCGAGCGTCGTCGAGGCCTTGGGCCGGGAAGCTCCCGGATACGAATACACGGTACAGGGGAACGATTACGTGCTCATAACCCAGGTCGGCGACGAGATCATCTCGTTCAACTCCGCGGTGCAGTCGCTCTCCGAGTGGGGCGAGCAGAACGCAGCTGGCTTCTCGACACGGATCGGAGGATGAGCGACGTGAACGTGACCGGCTCCCCCCGCGCGAGAGTGGACTCCAGGCGCGGCGGCTTCTCCCTGGTCGAGATGCTGGTAGCGGTCTCGATCGTCGGAATCCTGGCGGGGCTCGCGATTCCCAACATGCGGAACGTGACCTTCCGCGCCCGGGCGACTGCTGTCTTCGGCGACCTGAACGTGATGCGCCAGGCAACCCTCGACTACAACGCCGACGCCAACAGCTGGCCGGCGGAGGTGGGCTCGGGCACGATCCCGCCCGAGCTGAACGGCTATCTACCGGAAGGCTTCACGTTCGACGGCCAGGACTACGAGCTCGACTTCGAGAACATCACGCTGCCGTCGGGGCTGCCTTACGACCCCAATGTGACGCGCCTGATCGGCGCCACCATCACGGTGACCGACAACGCGCTCAACAACGCGATCGTCGAGGCGCTGGGCGGGACTATCGTGTTCAGCGTCGGTAACAGCCACACGGTCGTCTTCGACGCGAGCTGACCCGCGCGGCGACCCCGGGAGCCGACGGGGCTCGACCCCCGTCTCCCTGACCCTGGGACGTTTGCCGTACCTCTGTGACTTTCGGGATCCCGAAGTGTATGACGGATCATGCGATACGAGAAAGCGACTGACGGCATCCGGGTCTGGGTTCGGCCCCGGTTCTCACTGGCGGATTCCGATCCGGCGGAGGGGACCTTCGTGTTCTCGTATCAGGTCGGCATGGCCAACGAGGGGGAGCAGGCCGCTCAGCTCCTCTTCCGGCACTGGCGCATCCACGACTCGGCGGCGGGTGACTCGATCGTCGACGGCGAGGGGGTCATCGGAGAGCAGCCCAGCCTCGCACCGGGGGAGTCACACGAATACCGGAGCTACTGCGTGCTGCGGTCCCCGGCGGGATATATGGAGGGCTACTACACGTTCGTGCGCCCGGACGGGCAAGAGTTCAGGGTGGAGATTCCTCGCTTCCACCTGAACGGGCCGCTCGTCTTGCCGACGCCGGCTCGAGACGTCGACGAGCAGGACGACACGCCGACCCTGCACTGAGCCGAACGCCCGCGATTTCGGGCGAGTGGCGCCTCCCAGCTCGGCGGGACCACTGGATCCCGCGGGCTCGCTCTTGTTATCCTTTGCGGCCTTTTCTCCGAAGCTCCGTCGGCATCAGGCCGCGTAACCGAGTAGAAAGTTGAACGATTCCGTAGCCACCGACGCCAAGCGCATCCTCCTCAGATACGGGGCGCCCATCGCGATCCTGGACAAGGTGACCGAGAAGCACCGGATCGAGTTCGCGCGCGCGATCGCCAAGACCGCTCTTCCTGAGCGTGAGTCTCGGCTCCGCGAGCTCCTGGCGGACAAGGGGTACATCTCCGACGAGTAGGACGCGTCCGTAGCGCCTACTCGGGCGCACCGCGCCTCAGTCGTCGCCGAAGTCCCCCGCCTTAACAATCGTGATCTTCGAGGGATCGATCCGCTCCCTCACCACTCGATTCACCTCGTCGAGCGTCATCGAGCGGACCCGATCCTCCAGCTCCGCGTCGAAGGTGAGCGTGCGGTCGAAGTAGAGCCCCTGCGACAGCGCTCCGGCCAGGCTCGAGTCCTGCGCCCGACCGAGCTGCCGCCCTTCCAGCCAGCCCTGCTTCGCCGTTTGGAGCTCGTCCTCCGTGAAGCCGTCGCGAAGCGTCGATTCGAGGACCTCGTCGAAGGCGGTCTGCAGGGCCTCCTCGTTCTCCGGCGCGTAGATGGCCTGCGCGAAGAACTGTCCCCTCGGGTCCACCGGGTGGCCCCCGATACCTGCGCCGATGCCGTAACTGAGTCCCTCCTCGACGCGAATGCGGCGGGCTAGCCTCGAGTTGAGGAAGCCGCCCCCAAGCATGTAGCCGGCAAGGACGAGGGCGGGGTAGTCGGGATCGGTGTCGGAGAGCCTCAGATTCTGCTGAGCCAGGAAGACGGCATTCGCCTTGT
>JASFUR010000325.1:0-4338 GCA_050050215.1 Gemmatimonadota bacterium | reverse complement strand
CGCACATAGGAGAGCGTCCCGCGCTCCGTGTCGTGGCAGTCGAGCCACTCGAAGCCTTCGGGCTGGTGGTCGAGCACGTGAAGCGCAGGCTCCTGCCTGTACAGACGGTTGAGGTCGCGCACGAGATTCCGAACGCCCCGGTGCGGGGGAAACTCGTCGAGCGCCCAATCGAGCTCCGCGTCGGCGTTCCATTCGTCCCACTGCGCCAGCTCTCCACCCATGAAGAGGAGCTTCTTGCCCGGGTGCGTCCACATGTAGGCGTACAGCAGGCGCAGGTTGGCGAACTTCTCCTCACGGGTGCCCGGCATCTTGCCGATGAGCGAGCTCTTCCCGTGCACGACCTCGTCGTGCGACAGGGGCAGGACGAATCGCTCGCTGAACGCGTAGGCGATCGCGAAGGTGAGCTTCTCGTAGTTCCGTGTGCGCTCGTCGTAGTCCATGTGCATGAGGTCGAGCGTGTCGTTCATCCACCCCATGTTCCACTTCTCGTCGAACCCGAGCCCGTCGCGATCCGTCCCGTGGGACACGCGCGGCCATGCGGTCGACTCCTCCGCGACGACGATCACGCCGGGCTCTTCCTGATGGACCGCGTCGTTCAGCTCCTTCAGGAAGGAGACCGCATGGAGGTTCTCGTTGCCTCCCAACTCGTTCGGCTTCCAGGTGCCCTCGGGTCGCGAGTAGTCCAGGTACAGCATCGAAGCCACGGCGTCTACGCGCAGCCCGTCGAGGTGGTAGTCGCGGAGCCAGTGGATCGCGCTGGAGATGAGGAACGAGCGCACCATGGGCTTCCCGAAGTCGAAGACCAGCGTTCCCCAGTCGGGGTGGCGGGCCTGTTCCGGGTCCGGATCTTCGTAGAGCGGCGTGCCGTCGAAGAGGGCGAGCCCGTGCGCATCGCTCGGAAAGTGGCCGGGCACCCAGTCCAGGAGCACCCCGAGGCCGAGCTGGTGCGCCCGATCGACGAAGTAGCGGAAGTCGTCCGGATTGCCGTAGCGCGACGTCGGAGCGAAGAAGCCCAGCGGCTGATACCCCCAACTCTGGTCGAGCGGGTGCTCGAGGATCGGGAGCAGCTCGAGGTGGGTGAACCCCATGTCCGCGACGTACGGAAGCAGCTCGTCGGCCAGACGGCGGTAGCCCAGCCAGTGCTCCTGATCGTCCTGGGCAGGGCGTCGCCAGGAGCCCAGATGAAGCTCGTAGACGGTCACCGGCTCCGTGTCGGCGCCCCAGCTCCGTCTGCGCTCCATCCACGCGTCGTCACCCCACTCGTAGACGCCCTGGTGCCATACCTCGGAGGCGGTCGCCGGGCGCAGCTCCGCCGCCCGGCCGCACGGGTCGGCCCGCTGCGTGTGCTCCCCGGCGGCGGTTACCACCTCGTACTTGTAGCGGGCTGCGGACCCGACGTTCGGGACGAACAGCTCCCACACGCCGCTGTCGCCGAGCCTGCGCATCGGATGGCAGCGCGCGTCCCATCCGTTCATGTCGCCCGTGATCGACACGGCGGCGGCGTTCGGCGCCCACACGGTGAAGCGCGTGCCGTCGACGTCCTGGTGGCCCATCGGTAGCGCGCCGAGCAGCTCGTGCAGGTACCGTTCCCGGCCCTGATGGAACGCCTCGAGGCGCTCCTCGTCGAGGCTGGGTGCGAACCGGTACGGGTCCTCACGCTCCCATTCGCGGCCGTCGGGATCCTCGACCAGGAGACGGTAGGGAAACGGCCCGTCCGTGTCCGGGAACTCCGCCTGGAACAGTCCCTCGGAGCCCAGGCGCTCCATCGGCTCGCGGCGCCCGTCGGCAAGCACGGTGATCGAGCGTGCCCAGGGGATGAAGGCACGCAGCACGTACCCTCCATCGGGAGTCGGGTGAGGGCCGAGGACCTCGAACGGAGCCGCGCAGCGGCCTTCGGCCAGCGCCTTGGCGGGCGCGGCCTGCTCTTTCGGGATTCTATTGGGGCTCACGGGGTTGGGGTCGCTCCGATGTCGCGTTGGGAGGTACTTCGTGCGGGCGCCGACGACGCCTATGTTGAGGTTGTCCAAGACGTGGATCCGCGTCCAGCGCCCGCCAATGAATCGCATCCAACCCAACCCGCCGTCGGGCGAGGGGCTGCCCGCTCCGGAGTACGACGCCACCGTGGTCCACGTGGCCGCCGAATACTGGCCGTACGCGCGCACCGGCGGCCTGGCGGAAGCGGTGCGGGGCATTGCCCGGCATCAGGCGGCGGCGGGAGCGAGGACGTTCGCGGTCATGCCTCTGTACCAGGAGGTGAAGGACCACTTTCCGGGTCTCGAGCCCCGCGGCGAGACGTACCCGGTGACGGTGGGGCCGCGGACCGAGCCCGCGCGACTCTACCAGAATCCCGAGGGCGGGGACAACCCGCGCATCCTCTTCGTGGAGCACGACGGCTATTTCGGTCGACAGGGATTGTACGGGCACGGGCACGGAGACTACAGCGACAACCACATCCGCTTCGGCTTCTTCTGCCGGGCGGTTCTCGACGTTCTTCCTCGGATCTCACCGGGCCCGACGACGATCCACGCGCACGACTGGCATGCGGCGCTGTCGTCGGTCTTTCTGCGTACACTGCTCGAGGGAGATCCCTACTACGACCAGATCGCGTGTGTGCTGACGGTGCACAACGCGGGCTATCAGGGGCACTACGGGCCGGAGGCCATGGAGGACCTCGGGCTCGATTGGAGCCTCTTCGACCACGAGCACCTCGAGTGGTACGGCAAGGTCAACCTCCTGAAAGGCGGACTCGCGTTCTCCGACATCGTGACGACCGTGTCGCCCACGCACGCCCGTGAGCTTCGGACCCGGGCAGGCGGCTTCGGCCTGCACGACGAGTTCAGCGGGCTGCAGGACCGCTTCGTCGGGATCCTGAACGGGATCGACTACGACGTCTGGAATCCGTCCGACGACGATGTGATCCAGTCCTGTTTTTCGGCGGACGACCTCTCGGGCAAGGCCGCATGCAAGGCGTGGCTGCAAGAGGCGCTCGATCTGCCCGCGGATCCCGACGTGCCCCTCTTCGGGATGACGGCTCGACTCGCCGAGCAGAAGGGCTACGACATCATTCTGCAGACGGGGATGTTCGAGGCTCTCGACGCGCAGTGGGTCTTCCTGGGGGAGGGCGAGAAGCGGTACGAAGATGCGCTGAGGCTCCTCTCCGAGGAGATGGCCGAGAAGGTGGCGGCGGTGTTCGAGTTCTCCGAGGAGCGCGAGCACAAGCTGCTGGCGGGCGCGGACTTCCTCCTGATGCCCTCTCAGTACGAGCCGTGCGGGCTCACGCAGATGCGCGCGCAGCGGTACGGCGTCCTTCCCGTCGTGAGGCGGGTCGGCGGGCTGGCGGACACCGTCGAGGACCGCGTGACCGGCTTCGTCTTCGACGAGTACAAGCCGTGGGCGCTCGAAGAGGCAGTCGCTTACGCCGCCGACCTCTACGAGAGCCGGGAGCGGTGGGAGGAGCTCGTTCACAACGCGATGGCCAAGGACTTTTCGTGGCGGGCCGGCGTGGCGCGCTATCAGGAAGTGTACCAGCGGGCGGCCGAGATCCGGCATGCCACCGTGTCGAGCTGAGCGGATCGCCTTCATGACCCGTCGCTCGGTCGTGATCCACGGCCATTTCTACCAGCCTCCCCGCGAGGACCCGTGGACGGACCGCGTGCCCCGTCAGCCGTCTGCCGCGCCTCAGCACGACTGGAACGAGCGCATCCACGACGAGTGCTACCGCGCCGTGGTCGCGGCTCCCCTCGAGGACTCCGAGGGGCGCGTCACCGGCGTGCTCAACACGCTGGAGTGGATGAGCTGGGACGCGGGCCCGACGCTGCTGCGTTGGCTGGCGCGAGAGCGACCCGCGACGTATGCGGCATTCCTCGAGGCGGACGCCCGATCGAGGGCGCGCACGGGCCACGGGAACGCGATCGCGCAGCCTTATCACCACGTCATCCTTCCCTTGGCGTCCCGACGCGAGAAGGTCACCGAGGTGCGCTGGGGCATCGCCGATTTCGAGAGACGCTTCGGTCGCAGCCCGGACGGCATGTGGCTGCCCGAGGCCGCCGTCGACATGGAGACGCTCGAGGTCCTGGCAGACGAGGGGATCCACTTCACGGTGCTGGGGCCCACCCAGGTGGCGAAGGTCCCGGAAGGGGGGCTTCCGGGTCGAGTGGACGTCGGCGGTGGGAAGAGCATCGCGGTCTTCGTGTACGACGGACCTCTGTCCCACGACGTGGCATTCGGCGCCCTGGTACGGGACGCCGAGCACTGGATCGCCCGCCTCGCGGAGCGTGAGGTGGACGAGGCCGTGGTGTCCATGGCCACGGACGGCGAGACGTTCGGCCACCATCACCG
>JASFUR010000324.1:0-4363 GCA_050050215.1 Gemmatimonadota bacterium | reverse complement strand
CGAGCCGGTGCACCAGGCCGAAGTCCTCGCACGACAGCTCGAAGGTCGGGGTGCGGCGGTTGTACGCCTCCATGACGCGCACCGTGCCGGGAAAGCCCGGCCAGTCCGACACGATGATCCCGGCCGCGCCGGCGTCCTCGAGCGCCCGGTGCACGGCCGCGAGCGTGCCGTCCGAGGACCCTGCGCGCAGACTACGCGCCAGCCGCTGGGCCTCCGCCTGCCGCGCGTCTGCCATGCGCTGCCCCGACCCGGGCTGCTGGAACTCGGCCCACTGCTCGTCCGGCCTGCACGACGGTTGCGCGAGCCCGACCATCACCCACTTCCCGCCCACGGTCCCCGCGAACGCGTCCCACTCCGCCCGCGAGCCGATCGCCGGCACGATCGCGACCGGAGCCTCGAGTGGCGCTCCACCCGTCCCCGCGCTCCATGCCAGCACGCGGCCCTCCAGAGCGCGAACCCGGGGCACGACGAGGTCGATATGGCTCGCACCGCGGTCCCAGCCCTCCCAGGTGCCGTACTCTTCGGTGCGTGCGTCGACGCCCCAGCTCTCGAGCGTCTGCACGGCCCAGTCCTGCGCGCGCTCCATCCCGGGAGAGCCGGTGAGCCGGGGGCCGATCGAGTCCAGCAGCGCCTGCGCCAGTGGCTCCAGACGGGAGTCGTTCGTGGCCTCGTCCTGGATCGCCTCGATCACGGACTCCCGGCTGGACGGCGTCTGGGCCGTAGCGGCACCGGCGCCAGAGAGCGCGACGGTCAGGGCCGCGGTGGCGGCGATCCTGCCCGCGGCGACGGTCACCGCCGCACGACGCTCCCGGCCGAGGGGTCGCCGAAGAGGGCGCTGCCGGCGAGCCGGCGAGCTCACATCCCCGCCATGCGTTTCACCCGGTCGAACTCCGCCTTCTTCACGGACTGGACCGAGAGGCGCCCGTAGCGGACGAGCTCCATGTCGGAGAGGGCGGATTCCGCCTTGATCTCGGGCAGGCCGACCATCTCCGGAGCCTTTGCCACGAACTCCACGTCGACCATGTACCATCGCGGATCGTCCTCGCTCGACTTCGCGTCGAAGTACTTGCTCTTCTTGTCGAACTGGAAGTGATCCGGATACGCCTCGCGGCACACCCGGGCCAGACCCACGACGCCCGGTGGCTTGGCGTTCGAGTGGTAGAAGAGCACCTCGTCACCCACGGACATGGCCTTCATGTTGTTGCGGGCCTTGTAGTTCCGGACGCCTTCCCAACAGGTGGAGCCGTCACGCTCGAGGTCGTCGATCGAGTAGACGTCGGGCTCGGACTTCATCAGCCAGTACTTCTTCGCCATCGCTCGGACGCATCCTTTTCTCGGGGTCGGAGTGCCCCGAAAGATGGGGACTTCCGCCGAAGGCTGCGACCCGGCCTCAGGCCTCCGCCGAGCCGATCGCCACGTGGATGTCCCGCCACCTCTCGCGCCGGAAGACGCCCACGCTGAGCGTCATGCGCGTGAAGTGGCCGATCACGATGGCGAGCCAGATCTCCCAGGGATCCAGGGTCGAGAACGTCCGGATCAGGAAGCACATCCCCAGGGGGATCAAGAGCTGGGAGATGAACGAGATGTACATCGGGCTCTTGGTGTCGCCGGTGCCCTGCAGGCCACCGGTGTAGGACAGCGCCACCGTGACGAAGAGCCCGGAGATCGACAGGTAGTGCAAGAGCTGGATGCCCAGCTCACGCACCACCGGGTCCTGCATGCCGAAGACGTCGAGCAGCAGGTTCGGGATCAGCCAGAACGTCGAGCCGATCGCCGCGGCGAGCATCAGGCCGAAGCCGCTCGCGGTGCGCACCGCCTGGCTGGTCCGGTCCGGCCGGCCCGCGCCCAGGTTCTGACCGGCCACCGCGGCGGTCGCGCCCATGATGCCGACGGACGTCCACGTGATGAAGCTGAAGAGCTGCGTGTAGCTGACCACGTACGCCGCCTGTGCCTGCGCGCTCATGGTCAACGAGCCGATGAAGGCGAGCAGGAAAACGCCGCCGATGTTCATCGCCACACCCTGGATCCCCGTCGGGAGCCCGAAGCGGAAGAGCTGCCCGATGATCTCCCAGTTCGGCTTCCAGCTCTTGCCGCGCGGGAATCCCACGACCCACGTGCCGTTGAAGAGGTGGACCAACGAGTAGACGCTGACGAGCGCGCCGGCGATCACGGTGCCCATCGCCGCGCCGGCCGTGCCGAACGCTGGAATCGGCCCGAGCCCGCGAATCAGGATCACGTTCAGGACGATGTTCAGCAGCGTCAGCGCGATGCCGAGCCTGAGCGGCGTCTGCGCGTCACCCGCCGACCGCAACGCCCCACCGAGCATGAAGAAGGTCAGCATGCCGAAGGAGAAGACGAACATGATCCGCAGGTACGGAAGCGCCTCCACCTGTACCTCCGGCGCCGCATTCACCAGGTCGAGCAACACGGGAGATACCAGGTAGCCGATCGGCGCGAGAACGAAGACCACGAGCATGACCGCGGTCAGGAACGCCTGATAGACGGTCCGGTTCACCGCCTCCGGCTCGTCGGCCCCCGCGAAGCGCGCGACCAGCACGCCCATCCCCGTGAAGAGCGAGCTGATGAAGACCACGACCACCAGGAAGATCTGCCACGACACGCCGATGGCCGCGTTGCCCACGTAGCCCACGTAGTGCCCGACCATCGCATGGTCGACGATGCCCTGGAGCCCCCCGATGATGTTCTGCAGCATCGTCGGCCAGGCGAGATTCCAGACCGCCTTGCGGATGGGCCCCTCGACGATCGAGCGGTCGAACGATCGCCGACGCGGAGCGGCGGGCGGCGGGACCGCGGCAGGCTGAGGCGACGGGCCCCCGGAAGACGGTGCGTCCACCGAAGCCGGCGCTTCCACCGGGCGAGCTCCCGAGCGGCCTGTCTCAGGCAACGAGGATCCAAGCGGTGGAGGCGATCCAGATCACGGCGATGATGCCGAGCAGGACCCACTCGACCATGCTGCTGCGCTGCTTGCCCCGCTCACCGTGATACCAGGTGACGACCATCGCCGCCGCCACACCGCAAGCGGCGAGGGGCACACTGAGCGGGCGAATGACGTCGTTCGCGCCGAACTGGTCGACGATGACCTCGCTAGCGATCGAGACGATGCTGGCCCCCACGAGCAATGCGCTCCCCACGAATTGCGGGAAGCGACGCGTCATGAGCTCGTCCAGCAAGGTGGTGGGACCCACGTGAACCTCGTGTCCCCCGGTCGAATCCGGGTCCCGTAGCGCCGCCGCCGCCGCCTGCGCGCTCGGACGATGGTTGGGCTCGCGGTTCATACATCGCTTCAGGAGTGAGGCGATACCGGAGTCGATGTCCGGCCGGAGACGGCGGAGGTCCTTGGGCTCACCGTTGAGGTGTGCGGTGATCCACTGGGTGCTCGTCTTGGCGTCGTAGGGTCCATCGCCCGTGAGCAGCTCGTACCCGAGGATGCCGAATGCGTACATGTCGGCCAGCTCGTTCACGTCCTCGTCCCGGAGCTGCTCGGGGCTCATGTACTTGGGATCGCCGATCGTCTGACCGGTCATGGTCAGACGGGTCACGTCCTCCCCGCTCGTGGCCAGGATCGCCGCGATGCCGAAGTCCGAGAGGACCGCGTGACTCTGATCCTCGTCCCACAGGACGTTCGCCGGCCGGACGTCCCGGTGCACGATCCCCTGGGCGTGCGCCGCCGCGAGCGCGGACGCGACGTCGTGCAGCACCCCCCGCGCGGCCTCCACGGGCAGCGGACCCTCGGCCGCAAGTCGGTCCTCCATCGTGCGGCCCTTCACGAAGCGCATGACCAGGTACGGGGTCTCGTTCCGCAGGCGTCCCATGCGGAAGACCTGCACCACGTTGGGGTGGACCAGGGACGCAGACGCTTTGGCTTCACGCTCGAAGCGCTTGCGTGCCGTCTCGTCCCGGGCGCGTCCCGGCAGCAGGACCTTCACCGCGACGAATCGGCCCAGCGCCTTCTCCCTGGCCAGGTAGACGGTCGCCATGGAGCCCTTCCCGAGCTTGTGCATCACCTCGAAGTCGGGGCCGAGCGCCTCCTGGAGGGCTTGCACCGCTTGGGTATCGTTTCGCGACCGGGACTGTCGCAGGGCTTCATCGACCATGGAGGGCCCACGTTAGGTACGGGATGTCGACCCCACAAGCGGCCGCCCGGCGCCACGTGACGCCATCGATGCGCTTGCGCTCGGGCTCACCAGTGTGCTAGTGCAACGGTGGACCGATACGCCGGCACATGGGAGCACGATGATGAGATCGCCCCGCGTCACCCGACCGGACCCCGTGAGAGTGGCCGCGTTCGTCGCCACTGCCGTGGCGACCGGCGCGCTCGCCGCCTGTGGATCCCCGGAGGCCG
>JASFUR010000323.1:0-4365 GCA_050050215.1 Gemmatimonadota bacterium | reverse complement strand
ACCGGCAACCCGGTCGGATCCGGGCCGGCTCGCGCCTCCGGATTCAGGCGGGAGCGCCGTTCCGCCTCCACTGCACGCTGGACGAGTGGGCCACGGTCATCGAGATCGACGCTCGCGGAACGCGGCTGGGGGTCTGGTACGCCGACGTCGACGTTTCTCGCGACCAGAAGGCGCCGGTTCGCTTCACCTTCCGGTGGACCGACGTGGGGACGTGGGAAGGACGCGACTTCGCGGTGCTGATCGACCCTGCGGTGGAGGGGTAGCGTGATGACAGAGCGGCCCGAGGCCCCCGTATGGCCCTCCAGGCCGCCTCCGGTCGGACCGGTGGTGGTCACACCCAATGGAGAGTTCGACCGGCGTGCTGCGGAACGGGTGGCGGCGGAGCTGCATGAGCTCGCTCGAAGGCGGACCGGCTCGATCTCCGTTGCGCTGGCCGGCGGGAACACGCCGAGACCCGTATACGAAGCACTCGCAGAGATGCAGGACGTCGCCTGGGCACGACTCGAGTTCTTCTTCGGCGACGAGCGCTCGGTGCCCCCGGACGACGCTCGGAGCAATTACAGGATGGCGCGCGAATCCCTGCTCGAGCGGGTGTCGATTCCCGCGAGTCGTATTCACCGGATGCGGGCCGAGGATCCGGCTGCCGACCTGGCGGCCCGGGAGTATGCGAGCGCGCTGCCGCCCGCGCTCGACCTCCTCCTGCTCGGCATCGGTACCGACGGGCATACGGCGTCCCTGTTCCCCGGCGGCGACGCCCTTCATGCGCGGCGGCTCGTCGTGGCCTCGACTGCGCCCGAGCCGCCGAGTGCGCGCCTGACGGTGACCCCGCCGGTGCTGGCGGCTGCCCGCCGGATCGTCGTGCTCGCGTCCGGAAGCGCGAAGGCGGACGCGGTCTTCCGGGCGCTCACCGCTCCCTGGAACCCCGAGGACTGCCCCGCGCAGCTGGCCCGGCACGGTCTGTGGGTTCTCGATGTCGCCTCGGCGTCGGCGCTTCCCCGCCGTGTCCGCAGGAGTCCGGACGCGGCGCGGGAGGACTCCACGTGAACGTCGTCGCCGGTGACATCGGGGGAACACACGCACGGCTCGCACGATTCCGGATGGACGGCGGGAAGGTCGTCGAGCTGATCGACGACTGGACGGTCGACAGTCCGGGGTACTCGGGTCCCGAGCCGATCATACGCGAGTACCTGCGGTCGCACGATGTGGATTCGGCGGAGCTCGACGGCATCTGCGTGGCCGTCGCGGGCCCGATCCGCGACGGCGTCCTCAGCGTGCCGAACCTCGGATGGAGCGTCGATATCGAGCGCTTCGGTGACGCGGTAGGCTTTCCGGATGCAACCCTGATCAACGACTTCGTGGCGATCGGCCACGGGGTGCTGGCACTCGCCGACTCGGACTGGGCCGACCTCCAGACGGGGCGGCCGAAGGACCGTGGCACGATCGCGGTCCTCGGGCCCGGGACCGGGCTCGGGCACGCATTCCTCATCTGGCAGGAAGGGGCATACCGCGTGAATGCATCGGAGGGCGGTCACGCCGATTTCGCTCCCCGGACGGAGACCGAGTGGGCGCTCTCCAGACATCTCGCGCGCCGCTACGGCCACGCCTCGTGGGAGCGCGTCGTGTCGGGGCCCGGGCTACTGGACATCTATCGATTCCTGGCAGGGGCCGACCCGGGCGCGGAATCGCGTACGGTGCGCCTCGAGCTCGAGAAGGGGGACGCGCCGGCCGTGATCTCACGGCACGGGACCCGGGGCACCGACTCCCTGTGCGAGGAGGCGCTCGAGATCCTGATGTCCGCGCTCGGGGCTCTGGCGGGCAACATGGCGCTCATGCTCGAGGCGTATGGAGGAGTCTACATCGCGGGCGGAATCGCCCCGCAGATCGTGGACGCCCTCCGCGCCGGGCCTTTTCTCGAAGCTTTTCGGACCAAGGGACGGCTCTCCGAGCTCCTGGAGGACGTCCCGGTCCGGGTCGTCCTCGACGAGCATGTCGGGCTCGAGGGCGCGGCGCGGGTCGCAGCCCGCGGGGTCTCCGAAGGGCAGGAGGCCTGAGCGGGCGGCAGGTCGAGGTCGCGGTCCACGCACGACGCCAGAGCCGTGGGCGGTTGCCGTGGGCGTAGCGTCTGCTCCAGTATCGCATCGGCCTCAACCTTCACTCAGACTCCGATTGAACCGACCCGGGATGACCAGCGTGACTCGCCACCCGACCGTCGTGCTCGCGGTCTTCACGGCCTGCCTGACCGCGTGCGGTCGCATCGAGCGTGAGCGGGCGGCGGCGGCCGACTCCGCTCGTGCCGCGACTCTCGCGGAGGTCGGCGACGAGCTCGCCGCAGCGGACCGGGCGATGAGCCGCCTGGCCCGCGCTGCGGATCGCATCCTGAGCCCGATGCCCGTCATGACCCCGGCCGAGGAGGATGCGCTCCGCCGCTACCAGAACGCGGCCCACGTCGAGCGCGCTCGCTCCCTCGCGCCGCGCGTGAGGACCGAGGCCCTCAGGGACTCTCTTCTCGCCGCCGGCGGGCTGGTCCAGCTGGAAGACAGCACACGGTACTGGATCGTGCGCGGCGACGAGTCGGACGGCGCGGTCACGCCGGATGTTCGCGCGTTGCTCGAGACTCTCGGGGAGCGGTTCCAGGAGAGGCTCGCCGACCTCGACCTCCCCCCGTACCGCCTGGAGGTGACGAGCGCGCTCCGGACGGCGGAGCGACAGGACAGCCTCAGACAGACCAACTCGAACGCGGCAGCCGGGGTGAGCTCGCACGAGTTCGGCACGACGGTCGATCTGTCGTACGCAGCCTTTGCGCCCCCGGCTCAGCGGCCGCGGCTCCTGGAGGATGCGCCGCGCGAGCTCCGAGCGACGCTCGAGCGGCTCGTCGACCTCTCCCTGGAGTCCGTGTCGGCCCGTAAGTCCCGGGAGCTGGGCCGGATCTTCAGCCAGGTGCTGACCGAAGTCCAGGCCGAAGGGCTGGCGCTGGTGATCTACGAGCGCCAGCAGACGGTCTACCACGTGACCGTCGCGCGGAGGTTGGCCGAATGAGCGGGACGACGTGGCTCTCCCCGGCGGGGCGCGTCCCGGGCGTCCTGCTCGCCGTCCTCTGCCTGTTCACGGCGCCCGAGACGGCGCACGCACAGTCGACAGACGCATGGCGGCTCGACGTGTCCGAGCCGGTGACCTACTTCATCGAGGAGGTCACGCCGGGGTCCGGCGTGGCAGAGGAGGACCGGACGCTCGCGCGCTGGGCACTCGAGGCGTGGGGCGCTCAGGCCGACCCGCCGGTGCGCTTCGAAGCCGCTCCGGAAGGCACGGCGATGGTCCGGATCTTCTGGGTTCCCGCGGGTGGCGGCATGTACGGGGAGATGCGCGCCCGTCGGATCGAGGGCCACAACGGAGCGGATCTGTTCATCCGCCCCGACACCGACGGGCTCGGGCCGGAGATCGCCGAGATGGCACGCGAGGATGCGTTGTTCAGGGACACCGTGGTCTACCTGACGTGCATTCACGAGCTGGGCCACGCGTTCGGCCTCGTCCACACCCGTGTCTTCGACGACATCATGTACTCGTTCCAGTGGGGTGGGGACTTCGTCGCGTACTTCATGCGTTTTCGAGCGCAGCTCGATGATCGCGAGAGCATTCGCGGGGCCGATCCGTTCTCCGAGGGGGACCGCGCGGCATTCGAGGCGCTGTATCGGACGGTGGAGGACTGACCGCCGATAGGGTGTCCCGCCTGGAAGCCGGAGATGGCCGCGAGCGCCCGCCCGGTTGCTGATCCTCCGTCCCTCGGCCTAGGATCCCCCGATTCACTCTGACTCTCCGACGGGGGCTCCGGTATGCGTGTGGGTCTTGTAGGGGTGGTGCGGGCGACGGCGGCCAGGGCACTCGGTGTCGCAACGTTGGTCGTGCTCTTGATGGTTCCTTCCGCGTGCGCGCACGCCCAGCAGCTCCGGCAGGTCCCGCCGTACGACGGCAGGGCACAGGACCCCGACCGAGAACCTCGCGTGAGCGACCCGCCCGTTCTCCGGCGCAATACCACCGGCATCCTGGGCGGGGTGCCCATGTCGGCGGCCGACAGCATGCACCAGCGCATCATCGACCGGCTCGACTTCGAGAGCTACAAGGACCTCGTGCGGGGCCTCACGCAGTTCGGGGACCGCGAGCAGGGGACGCCTCGGAACGAAGCAGCCATCGACTGGATCGAGGAGAGGCTCCAGAGCTGGGGGTACGAGACCGAGCGTCTCGATTATGAGTACACGCCGCGCGTGCGGCGCGGAGACCCGCCGCTCCCCCCTGAGCCGCGCCAGGAGGTCTACGCCACGAAGGTCGGCACGACCAACCCGGGCGAGATGTACATCGTGAGCGGGCACATGG
>JASFUR010000322.1:0-4369 GCA_050050215.1 Gemmatimonadota bacterium | reverse complement strand
GGGGAGAAGACCGGCTCCATGGCCCGAATGCGCACGCCGCAGCTCTCGAGGTCCAAGTCGCGTCCCTCGCCGCGGGGGATCTCGGCAAGCACGTCGGGCTCTCCCGAGTCGCCAAGGATCGCAAGTCGATTGCTCTGGAGGCCCCCGAGCTCGACGACGAATCCGGAAGCGACCAGCCCGACCCCGCCCCCACGGTACGCCTCCGGAAGAGGCCCCGGCTCCAGGAGCTCCCCGTCCGGGCCCCAGCGCACGAGCGCACGCTTGCCCAGGTCCGCGACCCACGCGCCCTCGTCGCCGTCGACGACCAGCCAGACCGGGAACTGAAGCTCCCCCGGGCCGGACCCCTGATGGCCGAGCGACCGCAGATGCGTACCGGTCGAATCGAAGATCTGGACCTGATAGGCATCCCGGTCCAGCACGTAGATGTCACCGTCGTCGTTCGTCTCGACGAGGCCGGGCGTCACGCGGTAGAAGGACTCCTCGGGTGTGTCTTTGCCGCCGAGTGAGACCACCGCCTCCGACTCGAGCGGCGCGATCACGTCGCGGGCGTCCGAGCGCACGATGGTGACGCCGGCCGAGTCGGCCACCGTGGCCGCTGCAGTGCTCGACTCCGACGTCCCACACGCGGCGGCGGCGCACAGGATCATGAGCGCGGCCAACCGCCGCAGCGGTCGGGGAAAGATCGACTGGAGCATGCCGCAGAGTAGCCTCGGACATGCAGGTAGGCTACCCACTGCACCGAGTCAGGCGCGACGAGAACGGAGCCCTCGGCGGACACGACGGCTCGCCCGAGTATGCACGCCAGGCGTGCGAGGCCAGCCTGCGCAGGCTCGGTGGGGAGGCCATCAATCTCCACTACCTCCACAAGACCGGAGTCACCAAGTGTCCCTGATGCGGAGTCCCACGGCTCACTGGAGCGAGCTCATCGAACGTTGTTGGCGAACCCAAGGAGGTGGAGACCTTCCTTGGGAGGTTGCTTCGATGTCTCACCGGCGAATGTGCGCGCAATCAAGGCCGAGTGATCCGACTCCAGGACCGAACTCAGCACCAGGTCACGATCGGCATCCGAAAGGCTGGTATCTCGCTCGACGACCTGGTCTTGGCGGGCGTCCCCGGTGGGGCGACGCTGTTCTGCCGGCGCCAGACCCCTACATGCCGCGAACCGAGCGGCAGCGAGCACTCTGGAGGGTGCGTCGGCCGACGGCCGACTCAGGCAGTCTTGCGGCCCGAGAAGATATGGGCCGGTGAGGCGAAGTCTGTCCGACCGTCCGGCATGACGAACTCGGCGAGCTCCTGTTCGGCGGCCGCCAGGATCTCGAGGATCAGGTTCTCCTCCAGCCGCACCCCCATGACTGGGAGCCAACCGCGCAGGTCCGCCTCCACCATGGACCGAAGGCTCGGAAACCGTCCGCGGCCCACGACCGTCGAGGCGACCACTGAACCGCCGGCAGCTCTTTCGATCAGGCGGCACACTGTGGAGGAGTCGCCGAGCACGAAGGGAGCGCGAAGGGCATCGGCAGCGTCTTCGCCCGCCATCCGGTCGAGCAAGTCGACCGCTCGAGAATACGCCGGCGTGTTCTCGAGCGAATCCCAAACGGCGATCGCGAACCGACCTTCAGGCTTCAGCGCACGCACCATTTCCTCGACGGCACGCTCAGCATCCGAAAAGAACATCAGCCCGAACTGGGAGACCACACGGTCGAACGATCCGTCCTCGACAGGGAGTGCTTCGGCTGTCCCTTCCCGCCAGTCGATCCGGCCGTCCGAGCTTTGGGCAACAGCCAGCATGCCAGGATTCGGATCGATACCGACCACGCTTCCGGAGGGTGCGACGCGATCGGCCGCCGTCCGTGCCAGGATGCCCGTACCGCACGCCACGTCGAGGACGCGATGCCCTGCGGCAACGTCGGCGGCGTCCAACACTCTTGGCGCCCACTCCGCGAAGAGCGAAGGCACGTGCAGCGACTCGTAGGCTTCGGCGCCCGCAATCGCTTCTTGTAGTGATTCGTCCACGTATCGCCTCGAGCCCAAGGAAGCATCGACCGACTCTTGGAATCGTGCTGCGCGACTAAGATGCTCTTCCTGCCCTGCAAGGTGCAAGTCGAGTGGCTCGCGCCACCAAGCCAGCCCGCGCTATAGCCGCTTCACGTACGCTTGGAACTCCTCAGGAAGATTGGTCTTCAACTGGCTGCGCCAGACTGCGCGGAAGAGCCCCGCCCTCGCGAAGAACTCGAAGCGCCTCAACAGGGCTGAGGCCACCTGCTCCTCGATCATCCCGTTCTGGCGCTGATAGAACACCTGCCACGCGTCGGTCACGCGGCCACGCATGTAGAGGACATAGACAGACAACTCCCTGGCCGTGAGCCTCTCCTTCAACTACAGCTTGACGAGAATCTCCGGTAGAGGCCCGGCGATCATTGAATCCGCAGAGGCGGTGTCGCTGGTCAAGAGATGCTGCACCGTCTGCACACGAGTCGCCGCCGTGCCCTGTCGTATCTGGTTCGCGAGGTAGATGAGTGAGACGAGCACCGCGACGGCACCCACGAGTTCAGCGGTGGCACCGATAGCTTCCCAGTTCATTTCGCCCTTCCCCTCAGACGTGGTGCGTTCGAGCGGGCGCTGAAGGAGGGACGCAGACTCCCCATTCGTCGCCCAAGAGGTCTCGGATCCCTTACCATGCCGGGAGTCGAGATGTGTGGAGCCGATGCAGCCGCCCGGGCGGTTGTTTCCTCCCACCGGACTCGGACGCCTGCTGGCGCACCTGTCGGGTAGGCAAACCAAGGGCGCTACCCAACGTACCGAACACCCCCGCCGAGGGCAGTAACCCCTTGTCAGGCCGGGGCCTCTTCGGCCCGCGTCGCCAACCAGACCGTATGGCCACCGCACGTCGGATCATCGGGAACGTATTCGACAACGCTGAACCCGTTCGCGCCCAACAACCGTCGGTACTCGCCAGGCGCAAGGCTCGCGTGGTACAGGGGTTCGTCCTGGCAGGTACCGATCGCCTCGCCCTCGGCAGGACCCGAGGTGAACAGGAGCGGCGCGCCTCCACGGCAATGGGCTGCCAACCGCGGTAGCACTGCCCGCTGGTCGTCCGGACTGAGATGGAAGAAGCTGTCCCATGCGAGGACACCGGCGAATCGGCGCCCGAGCTCGAGGCCCCGCATGTCGGCCACGATCCACTCTGAATCGGGAAAGCGCTCGTTACACAACCTCACCATGGATGGGGCTCCGTCCACGCCGACGACCTCGAATCCAAGGTCGATGAGGTAGCGCGCGATCGGCGCACCCACGCCGCAGCCGACGTCGAGGATTGGCTCACCACGGGGTACGAAACCGAGAAAGCGATCCAGCCAGCGGCGTTCGAAGAACGTGGAGCGCGCGCGGTCGCGGTCGTAGGCACCGGAATGGCGCTCATACAGATCGATCACCACGTCCTTGCACACGATTGGTCGACCTCACGCATCGTGCCGCGGTCCAACGGACCCGGAATTCTGCTGGTGCGGGCCACCAGGGTGCAAGGCTGCGTGCACATCCACCCTCCATTCCGACCAGCCGCCTGACGACTCTATGTTTCTGCTGCGGGACCACAATGCCGACCCGCCGTGCGAGCCGCCAGGCGAGTGCTGCGGGGCCCTCGACCCCTCCACCCGTGGCGCACGCGTGCAGACGACGTAGACACCCGCTCCTCGCGTGGAGCCAACCAGATGGGAGATACCATGGCACAGAAGGTCATTGCGGTGATCGGCGGAACAGGATCCCAGGGCAGCGGGCTCGTTCGGGCGATCTTGGACGATCCACAGGGTGAGTTTCGGGCCCGAGTGATCACCAGAGACCCGACCTCGGAGAAGGCCCAGGCGTTGGCTGACGCGGGCGCGGAGGTGGTGCAGGCCGACCTCGACGACGTCGCCAGCTTGCGGGCCGCGTTCGAAGGCGCCCACGGCGCGTTCTGCGTGACGAACTTCTGGGAGCACTTCTCCCCCGACAAGGAAATGGCCCAGGCGAAGAACCTGGCTACCGCCGCTCGGGACGCAGGCGTCACCCACGTCATCTGGTCTACTCTCGAAGACACGAGACGCTGGGTCCCGCTCGAGGACGACCGCATGCCCACGCTCATGGGGCGCTTCAAGGTGCCCCACTTCGATGCGAAGGGCGAAGCGGACGCGTTCTTCGTGGAAAGTGGCGTCCCTACGACGCTGCTCGTGACGACGTTCTACTGGGACAATCTCCTCCACTTCGGGATGGAGCCGCAGCGGGGCGAAGATGGAGGCCTGGTCTTCGCCCTGCCCATGGGGGATGCGAAGCTCTCCGGGATCGCGGCGGCCGACATCGGGAAGTGCGCGTTCGGGATCTTCCAGAGGGGCGAAGA
>JASFUR010000321.1:0-4378 GCA_050050215.1 Gemmatimonadota bacterium | reverse complement strand
CGGCGGAGGTCTATGCGATCTCGGTCGTCTCCGGCCAGGTGGCCCTCGAAATGGACAACGATCTGGGCTTCGATCCCCTGCGACCGGGCGTGGGCGTCACCGGCACGATGACGCTCCAGGTCACGGACGATGCCGACGGAGACGTGCTTTCGGAGCTCGTGATCGACGGGGTCGACACGCCCTTCCCGTCGGGCAGCACGCTGACGCGCAACCTGTCGCTGGCCCAGATGGATGTGAACGGGTCCCTCGTCGCGTCGGTCGTGGTCAACTCGCCGCTCGGCGACCCGGTCGCGATCGACACGACTGCGGCCTTCAGCGTCGTGGCCACGCCGTCGAACATCCGTGTCGCCTCCGTCGCCGTCGACGTGGGCGACGAGTCTGTGAACTTCGACACGGTGGACCTGGGCGTCGAGGACGTCGACCAGGAGGTCCGCGACGCCGTGCAGGAAGGAGCGTTCGTCCTGGACGTCACCAACCCGTTCGGCGTCAGCGCCGACTTCGACCTCGAGATCACCGGGACCGACCTCACGCCGATTCAGCGCAGCGCGACACTCACGGGCGCGGCCATGGAGACCATCCGGCTCGACTTCTACGGTAGCGAGATCCGCGACTTCCTCGGCAAGGAGAACGTGCAGCTCACCGGGAGCGCGATCGTCGATTCCGGTGCGGGCATCGTGACCGTCATGCCGGGCCAGGAGCTGGTCCTGAAGGCCAGCCTCGACGTCACCATGACCGTGGGAGCGGGCGACTGATGAAGAAACTCGTCTTCGGGGCCACGTGCCTCACGGTTCTGGCCGTTGCCACGCCTGCGGCCGCTCAGCTCCCTCAGGCCAGCGCCGCTACGCTCGAGAAGGGATACGACGCCACGGCGCTCGACGGCGGCTTCGCGGCCATCGCGAGCAACCCCGCCGGTCTCGCCCGCAACGGTGCCCCGGGCTTCTCGCTGGCACTTCCCATGGTCACGGCCCGAGCGGGAGTCGGTCCAATCGAAATGGCCGACCTCGTGGACTACGAGGACCAGTTCCTCGACGTGACGGTCAAGGAGGAGTGGCTGGACCGCATCGGGGCCGCGGGCGGCCAGACCGGCCGGCTCGGCGCGGGCGTTACCGGCCTCGCGATGACCGCTGGGGCCTTCGGGCTCCAGGTCTCCACCCGGATGGGCGGATCGGCGGACCTCTCCGCCGATGCCATCGAGCTCATGCTCTACGGGAACGCCGGTCGCACCGGTGAGCCGCAGGACCTCGACCTGGACGGCTCGTACCTCCAGGGCTTCTGGGTGACGACCGGTGCTGTGGCGTTCGGGATCCGGGCGAGCGACCAACTGCTCCTCGGCGTCACGGGCAAGTACAGTATCGGAAACGGTCTCGCGGTCGGGCAGGACGCCGGCAGCTTCCTTTCGGCCGATCCCATCTCCGTCGAGCTCGACTTCCCGATTCTGGCGTCCTACACGGACGAATTCCACTTCGACAACGGCACGGGCTTCGGGATGGACCTGGGAGCGATCTGGGAGGGGCCGATCTCGCTCGGCGTCACCCTGGAGAACGTCTTCAACACGTTCGAGTGGCGGCTGGACGGCTTCCGCTATCTGCCGGCCCAGGCGGTCTTCGACGAGGACGTGCGCGAGTCCGACTTCGAGGAGCAGGCTCTGGCCGACGCGCCCGCGGACGTGCGGGCCGACTTCGAGGCGCTCGCGGACGAGTTCAAGCTGGAACGGCGCGTAGCCGTTGGCGCCTCGATGTTGCTGAACCCAGCGCTCACCGTCTTCGGAAACGTGCAGAAGAGCCTGACCGACGGAATGAGCTTCGACCCCGACTACTACGCGGGTGTCGGCGCCGAGCTGACCGCGCTGTCGTTCCTTCCGATCCGGGCGCACGGTGCCGTCATCTCCGACGGCTACGAGCTCGGTGGTGGGGCGAGCCTGGTGCTCGGCCCCGTGCACCTCAGCGGCGGAGCGGCACTCCGCTCCGAGTCGACCCACGACTCGGTGCTCGCCACCTTCGCGCTCTCGTTCGGGAGCCACTAGCCCCCGGGGAGTCACGAGCCACGAGAGACGCCCACCGACCACGGCAGGGATGAGAGCCGAGCGCTTCCATCGACTCCGGAACGTGCTGGAACGGCGTCAGCCGGACCTCACGGTCCTGATGGACCACGTGAACAAGTCGCACAACTTCTCGGCCATCCTCCGCAACTGTGACGCGGTGGGTGTGCTCGAGGCCCACGTGGTCGTCCCCGAGGGCGGCCTGGACCTCCATCACGGAACGTCGGCCGGCACCAAGAAGTGGATCCAGGTCGAGTACCACCGGGACGTCTCTGACGTCATCGGGCTCCTGAAGGGGCGGGGCTTCACCGTCGTCGCGGCCCATCCCTCCGCGGACGCGGTCGACTACCGTGAGGTCGACTACACCCGGCCCACGGCGATCACAATGGGCGCGGAGTTGCACGGGGTCTCGCCGGAGGCCCTGGAGCTGGCCGACGTGCACGTTGCCATCCCCATGCTCGGGATGGTCCACTCCCTGAACGTCTCGGTGGCGACCGCGCTGCTTCTCTTCGAGGCGGCGCGCCAACGGACGGAAGCCGGCATGTATGACGAGAGCCGCCTCCCGCCGGACGTCTTCGAGAAGCGGCTCTTCGAGTGGGCGTACCCGACCCTGGCCCGATCGAGGCGCGAGGCCGGCAGGGCCTATCCCCGGCTGGGACCGGACGGCCAGATCCTGCGAGACTGACCGCCCCGCCCTGCCGAAGCGGGAGGCGACTCGACCGTCAGGCTCCCGCCGTGGCGCTCCCCAGGACCTTCCGGAAAACCTCCACCGAGGTCTCCATCTCCTCGCGCGTGCCGAGTGAGATGCGCGACCAGGAGTGCTCCATCGGCGGGAAGTCGCGTCCCACACGGACTCCGCGCTCCAGACACGCATCCCGGAACCGGCTCGCCGGCCGACCGAGGTTCACGAACACGAAGTTGGTGTGCGAATCGGGGCCGTCGAAGCCCATGTCCCGGAAGGCCGACAGGGTGTAGCGGCGGATGTCCGCGTTGATGCGCCGCTCGTCCGCAATGTGATCGACGTCACGGAGTGAAGCCACGGCTGCGGCCGCCGAGAGCGTGTTCATGCTGCCCAGCTCCCATGCCTCCTGGATCCGGCCGACGGTCTCGGGCTGGCCGATGGCGTATCCGACCCTGAGACCCGCCATTCCGTGGGCCTTCGACATCGACCGGGTGATGAAGACTCCGGGGAACTCGAGCGCCAGCGGGGCGACCGTGCGTACCTCGGGATCGTGCGCGTAGTCGATGTACGCCTCGTCGACCAGGATGGCCGTCTCCGGCGAGTCACGCTTCACGTACCGGACGAAGGTCTCCACGTCGCTCGCGGAGTGGGCGGTGCCGGTCGGGTTGTTCGGGTTGCAGACGAAGACCATCCCCGCCCCCGACGCAGCATCGGCCATCGCGTCGAGATCCAGGCCCAGCGATGCGTCCACCGGGATGCTCCGCACCCCGGCGCCGATGCGCCGCGCGGTCGACTCGGGCGTGCCGTAGGTCGGGGCGGCGGTCACGAGCGGGCGAGCCGCAGAACAGAAGGCGCGGGTCGCGCCGGCCAGGATGGTCCCCGAGCCAGTCCCGACGATGACGTTCTCGTCGCGAACCCCGAAGATGTCGGAGATCGTCTCGACGAGCTCGGCTCTGTGGTCGGGCGGATAGCCACGCCCCATCCGCGGGGAGGTCGCCCCACGAATCGCATCGACGGCGCTCGGACCCGGACCGCGGGCGTTCTCATTGGAGCTGATGCGGATCAGGCCGTCGTCGTACTCCTGCCGCTCCTGTGGGGGCTCGAAGGCCCACGCCTCGCTCCCGCGTCCGACGATGAGTGAGCTGGACAGCACGCCGGTCGCTCCGAGACCAGCCGTCCGAACGAAACCGCGTCGAGACAGAGACATGCACCCTCCATAGCCCAGGAACGCCACGCGCGGCCGTCCATGCGGGACGGCCCGCGAAGGGCATCGTACGGGGTGCAGCGTGTGCGCGCCACCGAAGGGTGGCGGTCGAACGGCGTCCCTAGTCCGCGACCTGCTCGTCGAAGACGATGAGGTGCAGCGACTCCTGCTGAGCCGGAAGGTCCGCACTCCCGTGGGGGAAGGCGTTCTCCTGCAGCAGATAGGCGACTACGTCCGCGTAGTCCTCCGCGCTCAGCTGACCGGGGCGGCTGGGCGGCATCGTGGTCGAGATCCGCTCGTAGAGGTCTCCGACGGTCCCGCCGTGGCGATTGCCCGTGAAGGAGTCACCACGCAGCGCGGGGATCGGTCCCCTGCCCGAAAGGTCGGCGCTATGGCAAGCGGCGCAGGAGGCCCCGAAGGTCTCACGGCCGCGCGCGGCCTGGTTCTGGGAGTA
>JASFUR010000320.1:0-4385 GCA_050050215.1 Gemmatimonadota bacterium | reverse complement strand
CCCCGGGCTCGTCGAGGGCTGCGTACTCGGCCAGCGTGAGGAGCGTGGTCTCGGTGGTCATAAGCTCAATGTAGGAGCCGACACGCGGTGCACCATGCTCCGATGGGACGCACCCTACCCGAACGGGTCCGTCACCCGAACCCCGCCGAAGTCCATCCCGTCCTGGAGATCCTCCGTCAAGAGGATGGTGCATCCGGCCTCACGTGCGGCCTCGACGATCGCGGCGTCCCAGTACGAGATCCCCCACCGCGCCGCGCCGTCGACCGCGTGGCGCATCACCGGGACCGTCAGCTCCTGGATGCGAAAGCGGAGCCATGACTCGATGAGCGCCACAGCCTGCTGGTGCTCCAGCCTGTCGTCCCTCGTAGGACGGGTCGCCTGGACGTAGAACTCCTGCAGGACCTGGACCGACAGCACGAGGTCCTCCCGCTCCAGGAGCTCCAGCGCTCGTTCCGTCTTGGGGCGCTCGTCCTCGGCGGTACTGACCGCATAGAGGAGGACGTTCGTGTCAACGAAGCGCATCGCGATCGTGCACTTCGTCCCGGGTCAGGCGAGGCGCGGCCCGGAACGCCCGGATCGAGGCCAACGTCGTCCGTTGGAGCTTCTTCCGCCGTTCGAAGTCGGCGTCCGCTTCGGCAAACTCGGCCAGGAACCGCGCGACCACCGCGGACACCGACGTCTCGAGCTCAGCGGCTCGCACCCGCGCCTTCCGGTAGGTCTCATCGTCCACAGAAACTGTGATGTTCTTCATGTCCACAGTTTCACAGCTCCTTCGGCGCTAGACAAGATCGAAGCGCCACACCCCCGGCGCCGATCGACGTGTGGTCTCTGGCTCCTCCGGTATCCATGGTTCGATGCGCCCATCGGATGTCATCGGCTTGCCCCCTCCCCCGCCCCGCGCCCACTCTGCGGGTCCCGCGCCCACCGCCGACTCCCGAGGCCTCATCCGCATGAGACGCCTGGCCATCGTCACCCTCATCCTGACCGCCGCGTGCGACTCCGCTCCTTCGACGGTGTCCAATGGGAGTGGCGAGGTGACGGTTCTGGACGCGTCGGACGTGCACGCACTCGGCACGTCGGATCTCATCGCCCTGGTCGAGGATCTCGACGTGCTCCCGGACGGCGGCGTTTGGGTGCTGAACTCCATCGAGCCGCTCTTCATCCGGCTGGACGCGACCGGCGCGGTCGTCGGCGCTTACGGCCGAGTCGGAGGAGGGCCCCGCGAGTTTGGCGACCCTGCGGGCTTCGTCGAGGGCGGCATCGACGGCGGCACGTGGATCCTCGACTATCCGCGGAACGTGCTGCGCGAGATCGCGGGGACGGACCTCCCGGCCCGACAGCTCTCCCTTCCTCCCGAGTCGCTTCCCCCCGGAACGGTCTTCGGCACGAATCCGTTCCGGGCCGGCGTGAGGACCGCGCGGCTCGGCAACGAAGTGTTGATCCCGCGACGGGGCGGCTACTCGGCCTCCCGGCCCACCGCAACCGGGGTCTGGGCAGGCATTTGGACGGCGGACATCGTCGCGCTGGACGTCGGCGGTGGCGGCGCGAGGGACTTCCTCTCGCTTCGCGAGGTGCTCGGGGATCCCACCGGGCAGTTCTCGGTGGAGGGATCCGGCGTCTCGTTCCCGTTCTGGTATCGCCTGCTGACCGTATGCTCAGACGACGAGCTCCGCGTCTACGACCGGCTGCAGAACCAGGTCCGCAGGTTCGACCGGGAGGGCGCCGAGCTCGGCGCGGTCGCGCTTCCGCCGGTCGCGTCGACCTCCGTCAGCCGTCGCGAGTTCGCGATCGCGGCGTTCGACCTCCCCGCGTCGGCGCAAATAGGGGAGGTGCCGGCCGGCGGCGTCCAGATGTCTGCCGCCGACAGCGCGCGCATCCTGAACGACTTCCTGTCGCGTGTGACGCTGGGCGGCGCCGAGCTCGCCAACCTCCTGCCCCGGTACGTGGACCTGCGCTGCGACAGCGAGGGAACGCAGTGGATCCATCCGTTCGATATCGACGCGCCGGGATCGGCGTTCGGTGGGCTACGCGGCGGACGGGTCTGGCTCAGGACCCGCGCCGACGGCCGCACGGACCGTGTGCGCCTGCCGGACCGCTTCGACGTCTACCGCATCACACCGGACAGAATCTGGGGCGTGCAGAGGAACGAGCTCGACGTGGCGACCGTCGCCTGGATCGAGACTCCCTAGGCCCGCCCGATACCGAGCTCCCGCATGGCCGTGCGCACCGCTTCGTGCGACAGGTCCAGAGGCTCCGGGACGTCGAAGCGAACCGCGCGGGGTCCGTGGCGATCGGGAAACAGGACGAGCGTATGCCATTCGCCACGGAACGCCGACCACCACCGCAGACCCGCGAACCGGGCCGCATGGACCTGCTCGGCAATCGCCTGGGTGGTTCGGCGACTCGCGGCCGCGGTCTCGTCGGGGCGAACGTCCAGCTCGAGGAGTGAGGCGGGGTCGCAAAGATCCGCGAGATCCTCACCGAGCGCTTCCGAGATCTCGGCACGGACCAGGGCGAGTCGATGTCCCGAGACGTGGCAAGTCGGAGGCCAGAGGGCCACGGTCCAGGCTCCCTGAAGCTCCGTCGTCCGGTCGAGACTCGGTTTGGAAGCTCCCCGGTCAGGGAGGCGGCGCCCCTGGATCCTGGGTCGCCCACGCTGGCTCGTGGAGCCCATACAACACATCGGGATCGATGTCGGCCCCGTTTGGCCAGACGACTGTCCCGAGCTCCTCGTCGACCGAGACCGCCTCGAACATGGCCCGGTCCTGTCGGATCGGTTCGAACACGGGGCCGCGCAGGTACCGCTCGACATCGATCACTCGCTCGGACCCGTCCGTAAAGCCGATGAACAGCTCGAAGCCCTCCAACGGCCTCACCGACCTCACCCTCACCATGTTGGTCCTCCCGCCTCGCTATTCGAGACCCGGGATCTTCCGGAGCGGCACCCCGCGCCGGGCCGCATCCCAGTTCGCCAGCAACTCCTGACGATGCAACAGCGCCCACTCCCGCACCATAGCGAGCGTCCTCGGGGGGAGCCACCCCTCCGAAACGATCAGGGACTCGAGTTCGATCTGCCCTTCGTATTCCGCGTACCGGGCATGGAAGTGGGGCGGAGCATGGTCGTTGTAGTACATCGTGATGACGATACCGTAGAACTCGCTGATGCGTGGCAGGGCGCGCTCCTCCGACCCGGATTCGACCTCGACCGGACGTACGCGCATCGGGCCACGCAATCCCATGGCGGGAACGGCCTGCCGGATGCTGACTTGGGACATGGCTCTCCCCGCTTGCCCCTCCCCCGCCCCGCGCCCACTCTGCGGGTCCCGCGCCCACCGCCGACCCCGCGAGGCCTCATGAAGAATCCGTCCGGCTCCCCCTCCGACCTCTCCCGCCGCGACTTCCTCGGCCGCGTGGGCCGCGTCGCGGGAGGCAGCGTGGGCGCCATGGCCGGCGCCGCGTTCCTGCCCGGGCTCGCCACGCGGCAGAGCGGCCTCTGGGTCCCGAGCCGGTTCCGCCAGGAAGCCGTCGTCGCGGAGACCACGCACGGGCGCGTGCGCGGCACCACGGAGGAGGGGGTCCGCGTCTTCAAGGGGATCCCCTACGGGGCGAACACCACGGGCGCGAACCGGTGGATGCCGCCCCGGGATCCCGAGCCCTGGACCGGCGTGCGGGACGCGCTCGAGTACGGGCCCACCGCGGCCCAGGGCACGAGCACGGGCTCGGAGGACTGTCTGGTCATGAACGTGTTCACGCCCGCGCTCGGGGACGGCGGCAGCAGGCCCGTCATGCTCTGGATCCACGGGGGCGGGTTCCGGAGCCTCTCGGGATCGAGCCGGATGTACGACGGCGTGAACCTCTGCAACCGCGGCGACGTCGTGGTCTGCAGCCTGAACCACCGGCTCAACGTGTTCGGCTACCTGCACCTCGGCGACATCGCCGGGGACCGGTACCGGGACTCCGGCAACGTCGGCATGCTCGACCTCGTCCACGCGCTCCACTGGATCCAGGACAACATCGAGCGGTTCGGCGGCGACCCGCGGAACGTGACGATCTTCGGCGAGTCGGGCGGCGGCCGGAAGGTCACCACGCTGCTCGCCATGCCCGCCGCGCGC
This sequence comes from Gemmatimonadota bacterium, assembly GCA_050050215.1. GTDB lineage: Bacteria > Gemmatimonadota > Gemmatimonadetes > Longimicrobiales > Gaopeijiaceae > UBA2982. The sequence goes on along the minus strand of JASFUR010000320.1, from coordinate 273 downwards.
GGCCTCTTCCACCGCGCCATCATCGAGAGCGGCGCCGGCATCAAGCTCCAGCCGCGCGACCGCTCCACCGAGATGGCGCTCGCGCTGCTCCGCGAGCTCGGGCTCTCACGCACCCAGGTGGAGCGGCTGCACGAGCTGCCCATGGAGCGGATCCTCGCCGCGTACACCGCCGTGGAGGGCCGGCTCGACGGCGACAGCCGCGTCAAAGGCGTGTTCGAGCAGCACGGGTTCGTCCCGACCGTCGGGGTGCCCTCGCTTCCCGACTACGCGTTC
>JASFUR010000319.1:0-4396 GCA_050050215.1 Gemmatimonadota bacterium | reverse complement strand
CTCAACGTCGGCGCGACCGGCTTCGGGAACGTCACCTTCAACCTCACCGAGCGCACCGGCGACGACTTCCTCGCGTACTTCCGCAACACCGCGCTCACCAACGTCTGGTACGTCAGCGACACCGGCTTCACCTGGAGCAACAGCGGTGCGAGCTTCACCACCGTCGAGATCCGCGGTGGCGCGGACATCGCCGAGCCCTTCGACATCGGCGGCGGCGAGGCGATCGCCCCCGGCCTGGTCGTGGCGATCGATCCCGAGCGGCCGGGCGGACTCCGCCTCGCGACGTCCGAGTACGACCGCCGGGTCGCTGGCGTCGTCAGCGGCGCAGGCGGTGTCGACCCGGGCCTGACCCTGCGACAGGAAGGCACCGAGGCCGACGGCACGCGCCCCGTCGCTCTGACGGGCCGGGTATACACGTGGGTCGACGCCGATGCGAACGGCCCCGTCGAGCCCGGCGACCTGCTCACCACGTCGGGCGTCGCCGGCCATGCGATGAAGGCGACCGACCCGGAGCGGCGGTCGGGCGCCGTGCTCGGCAAGGCGATGACGGGCCTCGCTTCCGGCCGCGGCCTGGTTCTCGCGCTCGTCACGCTCCAGTAGGGACGCAGACCACCCGAGCCTCCGATCCACGTCGTCCGGAGCCCTCTTCGCGCCGCTCGCGCGGCGTCCGAATGGAAGAATCCATGCAACGAAACGCTTCGCCGCGCCTCGCTCCCCTGCTCGCCCTCCTCCTCTGCGGGCTCGCCGTGGGGCCCTCCGCCGCCCAGGCACCCGCGGCGCTCTTTGCCGCCTCGCCGCCGGGCGCGCCCCCGCTCGCGGCCATGCAGAGTGCGCTGCCACCGGGGACCGTCCGAGCCAACCAGGTCCTCCTTCGGCGCTCGGTTCTCGGCGCCCTCACGCCCGGCCAGGAGCACCGGATCAGCCTGCCCCTGTTCGCCGACCGGGTCCCCGTCGCCCGGCTCTTCGAGCGCCATGCCTATGGCGCGACGGGCTTCGTGTGGGTCGGCGAGCTCGAGGGTGTGCCCCACAGCGAGGTCTACGTGTCCGTGTCCGGCGACGACGTATACGTCAAGGTGCGTGCGCCCGGGCGCAAGTCGGCGGAGGTCTCGCCGCTCGGCGGAGAGATCTACCGGGTGATCGAGACGGACCATCCCGAGCAGCCGTTCGAGGAGGAGGAGGCGCTCGATGCCGCGGCCACGTTCGGCAGCGGTGGGAGTGGCGGTGGTGGCGGCGACGGAGTCGACGCGAGTGCCAGCGAGACCCACATCGACGTGGTGATCTTCTACACCGACGACGCCCGGGCCGCCGCCGGCGGGACCGGCGCGATCGTCGCCACCGCCCAGGCCGCGGTGTCCCAGGCGAACACCGGTCACGCGAACAGCGGCACCCAGGCCCGACTCCGTCTGGTCCACACGCAGGAGGTCGCCTACGCGGAGGGTGGCAACATCACGAACGACCTGAATGCGCTCGCGAGCACCACGGACGGCATCATGGACCAGGTACACGCCGTCCGGGACCAGTACGGCGCCGACCTCGTACACCTCTTCACGGAGAGCACGTCCGCCTCGGGCAGCACGATCGGGCTGGCGAGAACGAGCGGGGACTTCGCGGTCACGAAGAGAAGCCGAGCGCTCGACCTGACCTTCGAGCACGAGGTGGGGCACAACCTCGGGATGTGCCACCAGCTCGGCGCTTCGGCGTCGAGCTGGTGTACCACGCCGGGCTACACGGGGAACGCCTGGGAGGCGATCGCCCAGTGGGTGGACCCGATCTTCGGCTTCGTGATCTGCAGCGGACGCGCGGTCACCGTGATGTGGAACACCGCCGGCTCGGACAACATCAACTGGTGGTCCGATCCGGGCAACACCATCACGTTCTCGCCACCGCTCGCGTGCGCCGACGGCGGCAACATCGTGCGCCCGCTCGGCACGTCCACGTCGAACAACACGGGCCAGATCCGCGTCCGTCGATCCCTCTACGCGGACAACCGCCAGGCCGAGTTCTACGTCCAGGCGGGAGCCGGAGAGGGGAACGCCACGCAATCCTCTCCCGAGAACGACGTCGGGGACGTCTTCAACCAGTGGTTCCCACTCACCGAGGTGAATCCCGGGCAGAACGCCGAGGTCTACATCTCGGCAGGCACGTATCCGCAGGCGGTCTTCCTGAACCAGAAGGCCGATCTCCTGCGTTGGGGGAGCAGTGGGTCCGTGATCCTCGGCCAATGAGGCCCGTCGCGGGCCTCCCCATAGGGGTTCGACACGGCGCCCACCGGGGCCTGGAGCCAGAACGCAGCCCATCGTTCCGGTGCCCCGGTGCGAACGCGTCGTCGATCGGGTCGTCGTAGAGACGGTCACCTTCGCGTCGGGCATGCCGGTGTTCGACCTGCCCAACGGCTACGCCGCGAACCCAGCACGGGCGAGCATCGCCGACGACGTCTGGACCCCGTCTCCACCCACGCTCCCGTTGGTGGCCCTGGGTCGGTGCTGGTGCTCGTCGCTCTGATCGCGATCGCAGGCGGCCCGGGCCGCCGCGCGCAGGCGGCGCGGCTCGAGACGGCACGCCGAGCGTGGGCACGCGCGGTGCCGCGTCGTGCAGCGTCGTGACGACGGAGTCTGCGACGCGATCAGGACGTTTCCGGGGCCGAGATGGTCACCGTGAAGGTCTCGTCGGGCTCGATGCCGGGATCACCGATGATCAGCACCACCGGGCTTCCCTCTCCGGCCCGGCCGATCCGTCCGGGTGCCTGCAGGTCGAACGCCCGGAGCCGTCGCGGTCTGTCTCTTGTGGGCCTTCCGCGAGACCTCTCTTCAGGCAGCCGGGCTCGAGCGGGTCCTCGCGGAAGCCGGGATCGATCCGTCGAGCCTGGTCGACCCGAGGACCCGCATCCCCGTCAGCGTGTCGAATCGACTGCTCGAGCTGCAGCTCGCCGCGTTGGGCGACCCGGCGTTCGGGCTTCGCACGGGCACCCGTTGCGCACCGGGTGCCTTCGGCATGGTCGAGCAGCTGGCGCGCTCCGCGCCGACGTTGCGTGCGTCCATCGAGTGCTACATGCGCTACGACGCCCTCATCCAGGAGGGCGCGGAGACGGAGCTGATCGAGCAGGGCGATCGGGCCCTGATCGTCTACCGGACCAACGAGCCCCTGCCCCACGCCGTCGTCGACTTCGTGCTCAGCTACACCGTCGCCATGATGCGGCGCCACGTCCGCGGCGGGATCCACGTCGAGGAGCTCTGGATCTCCATGCCGGCGCCCGAGCGCGCGACTCGAATCGAGCGAGATCGCCCACCGCCTCGGATTCGCCCACCCGAACGCCTTCTACGAGGCCTTCGAGTGCTGGACCGGGCTCTCCCCGACGGAGTATCGGGCGAGCCGGATGAATCGCTGACCACCCGGCGAGCCCTCCGCGAATGTCGATCCGGGAGGGTTTCTGCGCGCGGCGGATAGCGCCCCCCGTGATAGATCTGATCGTCGATCAGTCGTGCGGGCAGTCCGCACGACCGCACCGGCATGGGCGAAGCGCCGCCTTGATCGCGCGTCCGCTCCCGTCGATGCCCGACTCGACGAGAAAGGTCTCTCCATGAGGACAGCAGCACCCGGAAGACAGGGGCGATTCCCCTCTCACTGGCGCAGCGCTCGGAGCGTCGCGACGTGGCTGGCGGCGGGCCTCCTGCTGGTCGCCGGCAGCGCTTCGGCCCAGGTCCTGATCTTCCAGGACGGCTTCGAGACCGGCAACATCACGGCCGGCGGCTGGACGTCGAGCGGCGCGCAGACGGTGGATGGCGTGGCCTTCAGCGGCAGCTATGCGGCGCGCATCGACGACACCGGGGGGCTCCAGAAGATCGTCGACACGACCGGCTTCGACAGCGTGACGCTCGAGTTCGCCTGGTACACCTACGGCTACGACTCCGGTGAGTCCCTGAGTGCGCTCTGGTCACTCGATGGCAGCAGCTGGAACGTGATCGACAGCCACCAGTCGGGGTGGGAGTTCAACTCGGTGACCCTGCCGGCGGGCGCAGCCAACCAGCCGGCCCTCTACATTGCGTTCTACTCGAATGCCAACGGGTACTACGAGCGCTTCCGGATCGACGACGTCGCCGTGATCGGCGCCGGCACTCCGACCAACAACCCACCGCAGTTCGGCGAGGATCCTTTCTTCGCCGCGGACGCGACGGAGAGCCAGGCCTACGCGGATTCGATCGCGGGCGCCGCGACGGACCCGGACCCGGGCGACACCCTGACGTACACCAAGTTGAGTGGCCCGGCGTGGCTGTCCATCGCGGCGGACGGCGCCCTGTCGGGAACACCGGGCGCCGGCGACCTGGGCGACAACGGATTCTCGGTCCAGGTCGACGACGGACAGGCGACCGACGTGGGCACGCTCCACGTCTTCGTGAAC
>JASFUR010000318.1:0-4431 GCA_050050215.1 Gemmatimonadota bacterium | reverse complement strand
GTCAGCTGGTAGACCGCCTCGTAGGTCAGCGTGCCAGAGCGGGAGACGAGGCCGATCGGGCCCGGCGTGACGATGGAGCCGGGCAGAATGCCGATTTTGGCTCCTCCCACGCTGATGAGACCCGGACAGTTCGGGCCCAGGACCCGAGCGCCACGGTCCCGCGCGAAGGCGTGGGCGCGGGCCATGTCCTGGACCGGCACACCCTCGGTGATCGCCACGACGAGATCCACGCCGGAGTCGGCTGCCTCCATGATCGCGCCGGACGCGAAGGCCGGCGGCACGAAGATACACGAGGCGTTGGCGCCCGTCTCGGCGACCGCCCGGTCCATCGCGTTGAAGATCGGGACCTTCTTGCCGTCCGGACCCTCGAACGTCTGACCGCCCTTGCCCGGCGTCACGCCGGCGACGACGGCCGTGCCGTATTCCATCATCTGGGTGGTGTGGAACGAGCCGTCCCGTCCCGTGATGCCCTGCACGACCAGCTTCGTCTCGGAGTCGGTGAAGATCGCCATCGTTATGCCTCCGCCCCCTTCGCGAGCTCGACGGCCTTCTCGACGACCTCGTCCATGGAGGTGTAGGCTTCGAAGCCGGCCTTCTTCAGGATCTCCAACGCAACGTCCTCGTTCGTTCCGGTGAGTCGGATCACGATGGGCTGCTCGATGTCGATTCGACTGGTCGCCTCGACGATACCGTTGGCCACGTCGTCGCAGCGCGTGATGCCGCCGAAAATGTTGAAGAGGATGGACTTCACGTTCGGATCGGAGGTGATGATCTCGAGCGCGGCCACGACCTTGTCCGGGTTCGACGAGCCGCCGATGTCGAGGAAGTTGGCCGGATCGCCGCCGTAGTACTTCACCAGATCCATGGTGGCCATGGCGAGGCCGGCACCGTTCACGCAGCACCCGACGTTGCCGTCGAGCTTCACGTAGGAGAGGCTCGCCTCACGCGCTTTCGTCTCCGAGGGCGGCTCGTCCGAAGTGTCCCTCATGGCAGCGACCTCGGGCCTGCGGAAGAGCTCGTTGTCGTCGATGCTCATCTTGGCGTCGATCGCCTTCACCTCGCCCGCCGGGGTCGTGATGAGCGGGTTGATCTCCGCCATGGAGGAGCCCGAGTCGACGAACGAGCGATAGAGCTGTGCGATGACCTTGCTCGCCTGCTTGATGAGCGCCGGATCGTCGTAGAGCGCATCCGCGAGCCAGTAGGCCTGGTGCGGAAGGAGGCCGTAGCGCGGATCCACGGTCAGCTTGCGGATCTTCTCGGGCGTCTTGGCCGCGACTTCCTCGATGTCGACGCCTCCCGCAGCGGACACGATGAAGGTCGGGGCCTGAGTCGTCCGGTCGATGAGGACCCCGACGTATGCCTCCGTCTCGATGTCCTCGGCCGGCGTGACGAGCACCTTCTCGACCGTGAGGCCCTTGATGTCCATTCCCAGGATGGCCTCGGCTTCGGCCTTCGCCTCCGCGGCATCGGAGGCCAGCTTCACGCCGCCCGCCTTTCCGCGTCCGCCCGAGTGGACCTGTGCTTTGACGACGACTTTGCCGCCCATCTCGGCCGCGAGCTTCTCCGCCTGGTCGGGCGTGGTGGCGATCTCGCCGGGCGGCACCGGGATGCCGGCCGCGCGGAAGCGCTCCTTCGCCTGGTATTCGTGAAGATCCATGCGTTATCGATTGGATGGTTTGGGGGCCCCGGCGCACGACGCGCCAGCGTGGAGAGCGGGCCCGGAAGAAGAGCTTCGGAAGCTACCAGCGGCCCAGAGGGCGATCAACGCCGGAGCCGTCGTTCAGGGGCTCTGGTCGAGGCGCTCCAGCAAGTCCCTGAGCTCGTCCAGCGCGTCGCCGAAGCCCTGCCAGTTCCCGTCGCGGGCGCTCGACTCGGCCCTCTCGAGGAGGTCGAGCGCGGCGGCAGGCCAACGTTGGCCGGACTCCGTCGGGACCACGTCCTCACCCTCCCCGGTGTCGGAGGGCGCGACGTAGCCTTGTCCGGCGAGTGCCGCGATGGCGCTGGAGAGATCCTCGGTCATGGCCACCCGCCGGCCGTCGCTCACGACGAAACGCCGCAGCTCGGGAATCGCGTCGGCTTCGGCCGCCAGGAAGACGGGCTCCATGTAGACGAAGCGCCCCCCCAGCGGGACGAGGTGGAGGTGGCCGGTCCACACCTGACTGCCCCCCGTGCGCCAAAGCGAGAACTGCTGGGAGATCTGCGGGTCCTGCTCGACGAGGGCCTCGATCTGCCTCGGGCCGGGGATCTGAGCCTCGACCGGCACGTCCAGGAGGACGATCTCCGGCACGCCCGACGGATCGATCCGACCGACGAGGTATCCGGTCAGGTTCTGTCGACCCGCCGGCACGAACACCGTCGTGAGGTTGAAGCGGGTCTCGCTCTCCCCGGGCAGGGTGTAGAGCCCGTATTCGGGACGGTAGGCGACGGGCGACGTGCCCTCCGCGAGCTCCTGCGGCTCACTCCACACGTCCTGCTGACCGTGGAATGCCCGTGCCGTCTCCTGGTGGTATTGGAGCAGGACACGGCTCTGCAGGCTCAGCAGCGAGCGCGGATAGCGCAGGTGCTCACGGAGCGCTGCGGGCATCTCGTCCATCGGGCGCAGGAGGCCGGGGAACGCGTTTCCGTAGGCGTCGGCCAGCGGATCGTCGATCGGCACCCGGTAGAAGGCCACCTCGCCGGTGACGGCGTCGACGGTGACCTTCACGCTGTTCCGCACGTACCGGACCGTCCTGCGGACCGAGCCGAAGTCCGCGGCGGTCGAAAGCGGGAACTGGGACGTCGCCGTGAACCCCTCGATGACCCAGAACAGGCGCCCTTCGGCCACCACCGGGTACGGTTGCTCCGGATATCGGAGGAACGGCGCGACGGCGAGGGCACGCTCGACGGCCAGGCGGCGGAAGATGAATCGGCTCGACTCCGTGATCTCCGGAGAGATCAGCAGGTTCAGGTCGCCGAAGTTCCATGCCAGAAGCGCCTGTCGCAGGCCCGACGTCAGCTCGATTCCCAGCGGAAGGTCCACGCCGGGCTCTCCGGGCCCACCGTCGGGGCCCGCATATTCCTCGGCATCTCGGCTCACCACCGCGTACTGCTGTTGGCGTGTTCCGAAGAAGACGTCCGGACGCGTCAGATCCAGGCCCGTGACCGGTCTCACGCTCGAGTTGACCTGGGGCGGGATGCCGGTCATGACCATCTGCGGCCGCCCTTCCGGCGAGCGCACCGACGCCAGGCTCGCAACCGCGCCCGCGCCGGCTACGTAGCGCTTCCGCAGATGCTGGTTCTGCCAGTTCGGGTCCTGGATGCCCGTCGGCTCCACCTGGCGAGCGGAGAGCGCCACGACCACCGGGCCCGAAGGGGTCGGGTACCGGTCGATGGTCACGTCCGCGAAGTCGTAGTACGGGAAGAGCGCCTCGAGCTCCCGATACGTCACCAGAAGCGCGCTCCGATTCCAGACCGGCAAGCCGGCGAACTGCCTCGCGGCCGAGCTCCAGTCGATATCGGTCTCGCCGGAGTAGGCGAACTGCCGGCGGTCGAGCGCGTCGAGGCCGAAACCCCTACGAGTGAAATCGAGGTTGTACTCGATGTAGGGGCTCTCGCGCACCAGCTCGTTCGGCTGAACCCGGATCCGCTGGATGAGGCCCGGATAGAACTGACCGATGACCAGGGATCCGATCACGAGCGCGCCCAACGAGGCGACGAGCGTCGTCAGTCGATTCCGGAGCGCGCTCCAGACCACGCCCCCGGCGGCGATCAGCGAGATCACGGCGAGGGTGCTCAGCGCGGGCAGACGCGCCTCAGCATCCGTGAAGCCGAAGATCCCCTGCACCGGCGAGTTTCCGTCGAGCAGAAGGAAGTACCGGCTCAGGAACATCTGGACCGCGAGAAGGACCAGGAAAAGCCCCACCAGGGAGGCCAGGTGCACGCGCGGCAGATCCTGAGCCTGCAGGCGCCCGTTCAACCAGCGAAGCGCTCCGGTCGCCGCGTATGCGGCGGTGACCATGGTGAAGATCAGGAACGTCGCCATGAGGGCGAGGCCGACCGCGGAGCGGAGCACGGGAAGCACGAACACGTAGAAGCCGACGTCCCGGCCCAGCACGGGCTCGGTCACGCCCCATGCCTCCGAGCTGAGCAGGAGCAGCCCCCGGATACCCAGATCCGCCGGGAGCCCGGCCCCGAACCAGAGGCCGAGCAAGCCGGATGCTCCGAGCATGGCGTACCAGACGAAGCGCTTCGGAATCTGTTCCGAGATTTCGATGTTCCCGAAGCGGCGCCGTATCTGTATGCCACCCAATGTCTTGGAGGCGATCTTCAGATTGACGAGCATCAGGCCCGCGACGGAGAATCCGACCACCAAGCGCAGCCCGCCTTCCCACAGCATCCGCCGCCAGAAGACTCCGGCGTACCCGGACTGGTTCTGCCAGAGAACCTCGACGT
>JASFUR010000317.1:0-4433 GCA_050050215.1 Gemmatimonadota bacterium | reverse complement strand
GCCGGCGCGGGCGCGGCCCAGTACGAGGCCGTCTGCGTGGCGTGTCACGGCCCCGACGGCCGCGGGGACCAGGTGCTGCACGCTCCACCCATCGTCCAGCTGCCCGATTGGTATCTGGTGCAGGAGCTGCAGAACTTCCGCATCGGCGCCCGCGGCGCGGACCCGGCAGACACCTGGGGCATCACCATGCGATCGAATGCGCTGGCGTTGACCGACCAGGCGATGGCCGACGTGATCGCCTACGTCCAGACCCTGAGGTAGACGACGATGTCCGAGCACACGATTCCGCAGGCTCCCGGCCCGACGCCTCCGCCTCCGCCTCCGGATGCCGAGAACGAGGCGATCATCGACGCCGAGAAGACTTTCAAGATCACCTTGATCAGCGCCGCCCTGTTCTGTCTGGCGGCCACGACGATCATCCTGGTGACGAGGACCTGGTAGAGGCATGCTTCCCGCAGACGAGCTATCCACTTACGCAGGGCAGATCGACAACGTCATTCTGCTCATCGCGGTTCTCACCGGCTTCTGGTTCATCCTGGCCGAGGGGATCTTCTTCTGGCTGATCTTCAAGTTCCGCGCGAAGCCGGGCGTGAAGTCGGAGTACCTCGAGGGTCACGAGAAGCACGTGAAGCGCTGGGTCACCTGGCCGCACGCGCTCATTCTCGTCTGCGACGTCTTCATCATCATCTTCGCGGTGATGGCCTGGTACAACGTGAAGCAGCGCCTGCCGGAGCCCGACCACACGATCCGCATCATCGGCCAGCAGTGGGCCTGGACGTTCCAGCATCCCGGGGCGGACAACGAGCTGGACACGGACGACGACATCTTCACGGTCGACGACCTCCACGTGGAGGTCGATCAGGTCTATCACTTCCAGCTGCAGTCGCGTGACGTCCTGCACTCGTTCTCGGTGCCGGTCTTCCGCATCAAGCAGGACGCGATTCCGGGCCGCTCCATCACAGGGTGGTTCGAGGCGACCGGCACGGGCGATCATGATATCCAGTGCGCCGAGATCTGCGGCATCGGTCACGGCGTGATGGCAGCCCGTATCCACATCGAGTCTTCCGACGAGCACGCCGCGTGGATCCAGTCCGCGTCGGCGGCGCAGTAGAGGCCCAGAGATGGCAGACACGGCAGTAGCGGTCGAACACCACGCAGACGCGCACGAGCACCACGGTCCTACCGGCATCCTGAAGTACATCTGGTCGACCGATCACAAGATGATCGGGATGCAGTACCTCTTCACCGGCATGATCCTGGCCATTATCGGCGGCTACATGGCCTATGTCTTCCGGATGCAGCTCGCTTTCCCCGGCATTTCCGTTCCGGGCTTCGGGCAGGTCTCGCCGGGCGAGTACAACGCGCTCGTCACGAACCACGGCTCGATCATGATCTTCTGGGTGGCGATGCCGGTGCTGATCGCCGCCTTCGGGAACTTCCTGATCCCGCTCATGATCGGCGCGGACGACATGGTCTTCCCGCGCATCAACAGGCTCTCGTACCAGATCTTCCTGCTGAGCGCCCTCATCCTGCTCGCCTCCCTCTTCGTGAAGGGCGGCGGCTTCGGCGGCGCGTGGACCTCGTACCCGCCGCTGTCGGCCAACGGGAACTACAACCAGACCGACCTGGGCTCGAGTCTGTGGCTGCTCGCCGTGGCGCTCGAGTTCGTCGCCTTCCTGCTCGGCGGCATCAACTTCATCACGACGCTCATGAACTCGCGGGCGCCGGGCATGCGCGCGTACGACATCCCGCTCGTCTGCTGGATGATCGTGATCGCGAGCATCCTCTTCATGCTTTCGGTCGGCCCGCTCGTCGCCGGCGCCGTGATGCTGCTCTTCGACCAGACCATCAACACCGGCTTCTACGACCCCGCCCGAGGGGGTGATCCGGTTCTCTGGCAGCACCTCTTCTGGTTCTTCGGGCACCCCGAGGTCTACGTGGTGCTGCTGCCCGCGATCGGCATCACGATCGACATCATCGCGACCTTCTCCCGCAAGAAGGTCTTCGGCTACAAGCTGATGCTCTACACGGCCGTCGCGACGGGCGTGCTGAGCTTCTTCGTGTGGGCGCACCACCAGTTCGTGGCCGGTATCGATCCGCGCATGGCGAACGTGTTCACGGTGACGACGCTGCTGATCTCGGTGCCCATCGCCGAGCTCTGTTTCGTCATCATCGCGACGTTGTACGGGGGCTCGATCCGTCTGACCACGCCGATGCTGTGGGCGCTCGCCTTCATGGCCGAGTTCCTCATCGGCGGCGTCACCGGGATCTTCCTGGGGGCGAGCGGATCGGACATCTACTTCCACGACACGTACTTCGTGCTCGCGCACTTCCACTACACGTTCTACCCGATTGCGATCATAGGGACGTTCGCGGCGTTCACGTACTGGTTCCCGAAGATGTTCGGGAAGATGATGAACGACACCCTGGGCAAGATCCACTTCTGGGGCACCGTCATCCCGTTCAACTTCATCTTCATCCCGCTCTTCGTGCTCGGGCTCGGTGGTCAGCACCGCCGCATCTACAATTACCAGCACTTCCCCGAGCTCGCCGGGCCGGAGATGTACCGTCTGCGCGAGATCGCGACCATCGCGCTGCTGGTCATGCTCGCGTTCCAGCTCGTGTTCTTCTACAACGTGATCACGGCGTGGCTCAAGGGACCGAAGGCCCCGAAGAATCCGTGGAACTCGAACACGCTCGAGTGGACGACGGAGTCGCCGCCGCCGCACGGCAACTGGCCCGAAGGGCTGCCGAACGTGTACCGGGGACCGTACGAGTACGGCCATCCGGATCGTGACGAAGACTACTGGCCCCAAAACCAACCCGCCTGATGGCTTTTCCAAAACCAGCAGCGACGCTCCGCTCCGCCACCGGCATCCCCACGGGCCGCCTGGCCATCTGGTGGGTCCTGGCCTCCGAGGTCGTGATCTTCGGTGGTTTGCTCGGTTCCTACCTCATGTTCCGCATCGGCCACCCCGAGTGGGCCGAGGCGTCCGTGCACACGAACACGTGGATCGGGGCCTTCAACACGCTCGTGCTACTGTCCTCCAGCTTCACCGCCGTCCTGGGTCACCAGGCCGCGGAGCGGGGAGACGGAAAGACCGCAGCCAAGTTCCTGTTCCTCACGGTCGCCGGCGCGCTGACCTTCGTCTGCGTGAAGTCGGTCGAGTGGACCATCGAGATCTCCGAGGGCTTCACGATCCAGTCGAACGGCTTCTGGTCGTTCTACTACACGGCGGCCGGCCTGCACGCGCTCCACGTGATCGCCGGCGCGATCATCATGACGATCATCGCGATCGACGCCTGGCGGGGTCGCGAGCTGCACCGCGTCGAGCTCATCGGCATCTATTGGCACTTCGTCGACGTCGTCTGGATCTTCCTCTTCCCGCTGCTCTACATCGCCAAGTAAGGGACATGTCAGAGAACCAAGAAGACCACGGGGTCTACAGCGAGGAGCAACAGCTCGACGCTGGGCATCACGTCAACTACAAGAAGATCTACTTCACGTTGGTAGGTCTCCTGATCATCAGCGTCATCGGCCCGTTCTTCGGCATCCTGATCGTGACGCTCGTCACGGCGTTCGGGATCGCCCTGGTGAAGGCCAACCTCGTCATCGAGAACTTCATGCACCTCAGGTGGGAGAGGCGCATCATGAAGTGGATGCTGGCGACCTCACTCCTGTTGATGTTCCTGATGTTCGCCGGGGTTTCGGTGGACATTCTCAATCACGAGGGCAGGAACTGGGAGAACGTCGCGGCGCGGGAGGCCATCGAGCGGGGCGTGGCCGCTGAAGGCCCCGGGGGAGCGGCGGCCATGGAAGAAGAGGCCGCGGAGGCTGCGCCGGCCGAGTTCAACGCGACGAACGCCTTCAACACCGTGTGCGCAGCCTGCCACGGCACGGCCGGCGATGGAACCGGCCCGGGCGGTGCGGCGCTTGATCCGCCACCGGCGAACTTCACCGACCCCACCTTCTGGGAGGGACGCGATCGCGAGCGCATCGTGAACGTCATCACGAACGGTGCGCAGGCCGTGTTCGGCGGGTCTCCCCAGATGGTGGCGTTCCGCGCGACATACTCGGACGAGCAGATCCAGCAGCTGGCCGACCACGTCATGGAATTCCGTCCCGAGTAGGACGGAAGGAGCAGTGAGATGAGCGCGCAGTCAGCAACGTACCCGATGGAGCAGAGGCCGGCCCCGACGAAGCGCGAGCCTCTCGTCTCCAATGGCGTGCTCGGCATGCTCATCTTCATCTTCACCGAGATCATGTTCTTCGCGGGGCTCATCTCGGCGCACTCCATCGTGCGGTCCCAGGCCGCCGGCCAGATGTGGCCGCCCTACGGGCAGCCGCGCCTTCCCGTCCAGGAGACCGCCGTGAACACGGCGGCCTTGCTGGCCAGCGGCATCGTGCTGGTGATCGCCTGGTTCGCCTTCCG
>JASFUR010000316.1:0-4448 GCA_050050215.1 Gemmatimonadota bacterium | reverse complement strand
CTGGGCAACGGCCTTGACCACACCCCAGGTGAGCACGCCCAGCCCGCCGGCATGCTCGGCGGTGAGGCGCGCCATGCGCCCGAATCCGGCGAGCCAGCCGTTGATGGGCGAGGTCTTCGAAGAGGCCACGTCGGTGATGAGTCGGGGGCCAAAGGTGGGATACCTAGTGCTCGGCGCGTCGAATGGTCGCAGCAACACGCGCCAAGAACAAGCGAGGATCCAGGGGTTTGCGGATGTAGTCGTCCGCGCCCTCCTCGATGAGCTTGGTCTCGAGAACCTCGTCGGTCTGTCCTGTTACGACGATCACCGGGATTCGCCGCCAGTCCTCCTTCGCCCGGATCTCCCAGATGAGCTCCAGACCGTCGAGCCGGGGCATGTTGAGGTCCGCCACCACGAGCCTGATCCCGCGGTCGGCATCGAGTCGCTCCAACGCCTCCAGACCGTCACCGGCCTCCTCGACGTCGTACCCCCCTTTCAGAAGCATCCCGCGTGCCATCAAGAGCGCGCCCGGATCGTCGTCGACGATCAGCACCCGATCGCCATGGACGTCGTCCTGCTCGGCCGTGGAGAGCATCGAGGAAGAGCCTCTCCGGGCGGCGGCTGCCTGCCCCTCCGAGGCAGCCCTCTCACCGTCCCCCTCCGCCGCATCCAGCGAGTCCGCGATGGCGCGCTCCAGCTCGCCCGGAGTCGCGACGACGAGGACGGGCGTGCGACCGGTCAGTCGCCCGAGCTGCTCCTCCATCCTCAGAGACACCGGATCGACCGTCGCCACCGTGATCCTCTCGGAGTCCTCGCGGAGCGGCAGGATCCCCGCGGACCGGATGAGCGCCTCGGGCACGAGCCGGAGCGCCGCCTTGTTGGGCACCGGAAGCGGGCCCTCTTGCAGCCGGAACATGGCTGCCACCCGCGCCGCGAGATCCTCCGGCGAGATGCCCTGGCCGGCGGCGACCTCCTGCCACGCGCGGGCGATGTCCGAGAAGCCCGGGGAGTCGGGAGCCCGGCCCCCGCCCTCAGCGGCCAGGAGCAACCACTCGGCCCAGACGGTCTCGCCGGGGGCGTCGTCCCTGGCCGCCAGTCCGTGCAGGTGCTCGATCAGGCCCTCGACCCGGCGATGAACCTCGGAGTCGGGGGCCGACTCGACGAGTGTCGAGAGGGCGGAGACCTCGGGATAGCCGTAGGTCGCCCCCGAGCCCCGTAGCGCCTGCCCTACCGAGCGCGCGGCGTCACACGCGGAAGAGTCACCGGCCTGGAGTCCGGACCTCAGGCCTCGGAGCTCCTCGAGGCGGCGCATCATGGCCCCGCGATACCACTGCTTGAGGCCCTCCCGATCGATCGTCACGCGCAACCCTCGTTGTTGTCGACCACCGCCCCGTGCCGGTGGGGCCACGGCGCATCCTAACCTCGCCCGGAGGATCGGGTCCAGAACGCTCTTCGACCGTCGACCCCGCGGCGGAGGCACGCTATGTTGCGGCGCCGACGCCGCGCGCTCACTCAGGTCCCGCGTATACGAAGGGAGCATGTCGACACTCGTCTGGATTCTCCTCGTCACGCTGACGACCTCCTTCCTCTGCTCCATCCTCGAAGCGGTCTTCCTGTCGGTCACCCACTCGTACATCGCCGTGCTCAAGGGCCGAGGCGAATGGGCGGGACAGTGGCTGGAGGCGGCACAGAAGAACGTCGACGAGCCGATCGCCGCGATCCTGACGCTGAACACCATCGCCCACACGATGGGCGCGACCATGGGCGGCGCCGTCGCGCTGCGGGTCTTCGGCGATGTCTGGGTCGCCGCGTTCTCGGCCGCGCTGACGCTCGCCATCCTGATCTTCACCGAGATCATCCCCAAGACCGTCGGCGCGACCTATTGGAAGGTCCTGGCGAAGCCGTCGGCGTACGTGCTGCGCGTGATGGTGGTGGGAATGAAGCCCGTGCTGGTACCTCTGGGCTGGTTGGCGCGGTTGCTGACGCGTTCCAATGAGCGTCCGACGATCAGCAGAGCCGAGCTCGAGGTGCTCGCCGAGATCGGGCGGCGGGAGGGGGCACTCGACGAAGACGAGTGGCAGGTGGTCTCCAACGTCATCCACCTCGACGAGGTCTCGATCGGCGAGGTCATGACCCCGCGCACGGACATGGTGGCGATCCCCATGGGCTCCACCGTCCACGAGGCACAGGAGATGATGCTCGAGACCGGCCACCTCCGACTGCCCGTCTTTCAGGACAGTCTGGACAAGGTCGTCGGTGTGGTCATCGGCCGAGACGTCTGGCGCGCGCACCGAGACGGGCTCGACCGACTCGAGGACGTGATGAGGCCCGTGCCCTTCGCGCCGGCCTCGAAGGCCGTCGAGGACCTCATTCCCGAGATGAGGGCCCAGCGTACGAAGATGGCCATCGTCGTGGACGAGTTCGGCGGAACCGCGGGGCTCGTCACCTTGGAAGACCTCATCGAGGAGATCATCGGCGAGATCCAGGACGAGCACGAAGGGGACGAGCCGGTGGACTTCCAGAAGCTCTTCGGGGGCCGGATGCGCGTCTGGGGCGGAACGTCCCTCCGGGAGGCCTCCGAGCGCCTCCACTTCGAGCCTACCGAGGAGGAGGACGAAGGCTACGACACCCTGGGAGGGTTCATCTTCGGCCGCCTCAACCGTATTCCGACGGTCGGGGATCAGGTCGAGATCGTATCCGGGCGGCTACGCGTCACCCACATGAAGGGGCGCCGCATCGAGTACCTGCTCTTCGTTCCGAACGGCTCCGCGAAGCAGGCAGAGGAATCCAGCTAGCTCGAGGGCTCCTCGCTCAGATCCTCGTGGACCGCCAGGCGCGCGGCGCGCTCGTGCGCGCGTTCTTCCAACCAGAACGAGATCGCGAGCAGGATGGCGCCGCAGGTGATGGCGCTGTCCGCCACGTTGAAGATCGGGAAGTCCCAGAAGCCGAGGTTGATCGGCCCGATGAAGTCGACCACGCCGCGGTCCCAGCGGACGCGATCCCACAGGTTGCCGAGCGCGCCGGAGACGACGAGCGCGATGGCGACGAGCCGAAGGAAGTCCCGTTCCCGGGCCTGCTTGTAGAGGACGGCGAGCAACGCGAGCGCGATGAGCGTCACGGGGATGAAGAACCACCGCGAATCTTCTCCGAGCCGGATGCCGAAGGCCGCACCGCGGTTGAACGCGAGCGTGAGTGGGACTAGGCCGAAGAGATCGGATCGCGCGCTTTCCAGAGCCGCGAGGGCCCACCGCTTGGTGACGAAGTCCGCGGCCAGGATCGTCGGAAGGATCAGGCCCGGAATCATAAGCTTCGGTCGCACGTCGCTCGCGCCTCACGGGTTCGGCGGCATGTTTCCGTCGTCCGGCTGACCGCCGGGAACGGTGTCGTCGGCCCCCTCTACGCGGGGCGCCGGCATAGGTTCCCGGGCCCCTCCCGCTCCCATCCCGAACCCGGGAGGGGGCTCTTCGGCCGGGTGCGATTCGTCCGGATACCCGTTGCTTGACACGACAACGAGCGGCCGGGAGCTTTCAAGTATAGATCGTCGC
The DNA here is from genome assembly GCA_050050215.1 of Gemmatimonadota bacterium. Lineage (GTDB taxonomy): Bacteria > Gemmatimonadota > Gemmatimonadetes > Longimicrobiales > Gaopeijiaceae > UBA2982. The sequence continues at coordinate 924 of JASFUR010000316.1, read as the reverse complement.
TTGGCCGGTGCCACCTGCAGACGCCCGCGGTACCGGATTTCTTGCCTCTGTGAGCCATGGCCCCCGCTTCCCCCCTCCCCGCCCTTCGGGGCCGACTCTTCGGAGTCGTCGTAGTCTCCGCTTCTCTGTGGGGCGCGCCCCTTTCGGGTCAGGCGCTCCCTCTGGAACGAGACTACCCCGGCACGGGCCCCTACGAGTGCCCCGTCCCGGTCGAGCCAGTCGCGCCGACCGAGGATCAGGCGGAGCGCGCGAGTCAGCTGACCTCCGACGCGCTCGAGGCATCGATCCTGGGGGATCTGGAAGGGGCTCGCGCGCTCATGGAGCAGGCGGCCGAGGCCGATCCCACGTCTCCGGAAGTCGCCTACCGATACGCCCGGGCGCTCGAGGACATGGAGATGCGGCAGGAGGCGATCTCCGAGTACTGCACGGCGATCGCCCTGGGCGCGGTCGACGCCGGCATCCAGGACAGCCGCGAGCGACTGGATGCTCTCTACGAGATCGTCCGCGCGCGGATCACGGACCGGGCGAGAACCGGATTCGTCGACGGTCTGAACCAGGCGGACGACAGCCTATACACCGCATCGGTCGCATCCTTTTCGGTGGCCATCGAGGAGGTCCCCGACTGGGCCGAGGCCTACTACAACCGCGCCGTCGTCCTGGAGCAGCTGGGCCGGATCCAGGAGAGCCTGGCCGACTATCGTCGCTACCTGGCGCTGACGCCCAGCGAGGTCGACCCGGTCGTGGTGGCCGTGTCCCAGAGGATCGGGACGCTGGAAGGCGTGGTGGCCATGCCGACACCGAGCCCGGGTGGTGCCCTCGCGCTGGGGGCGATGCCGGGCATGGGTCAGTACTACACGGGCCGCCCGATTGCCGGCACGCTCGTGCTGGCGGCCGCAGGGGGGGCGATCGCGGCGGGGTTCATGG
>JASFUR010000315.1:0-4464 GCA_050050215.1 Gemmatimonadota bacterium | reverse complement strand
CCTCGATTCTGGAGAGCGGCGAGCTGACGGTCGACGACGAGCCTCTGGACCTGACCGAGATCGACGAGCGCGAGGAGCGCTTCTGGTCGGAGACCTGGGACGAACCGGAGGAGTGGTAGGGGCCGTCTGCCCCTACGGCGTGAACCGGTAGTAGACCTCCGGAAGCGGGACGATCCTGTTGTTCATGGGGAGATCGTCCTCGGGATCGGAGCGTCGCACCGCGAGGCCGCGATTGACGTTGAGTGTGGCGCCCACCGCGTGGTCGTCCACGAACGACCAATCGACGCCGAGCGGCGCGCGTAGCACGAGCGCGAACCCGGTCCGTTCGCCCTCCATGGCCGGTGCGGCCACGACCGACCAGAGGCCAAGCCCGGCGAACGGCCGCAGCCGGTGCCCGCCGAAGTACTCCTTGTAGACGGCCGACGCCGAGACGTCCCGGAACGACCAGGTTCCGAGCCCGAACTCCACGGCGTGCGTGTCACGGAAGAGCTCCAGGGTGACGCTCACCGTGCTGATGCCACCGAACGAGAGCCCGACCCGTAGCCCGTCCCCTGCATCCGACCCCTGTGCAGAAAGCGGCGAGGCCACGACGCACGCCAGGACCAACGGAAGGAGTGCTTTGACGCGCATCGTATCGAGAGTCGTGGGTCGAAAGGAGCGCGGAGGCGGGTTCGGTGACCCGCCTCCGCCCCCGATCAGCGTGCTACGGCTACCGTCGCACCGACGTAGAAGGTGCGACGCGGACCCGGCTCGTAGTACCGGGCGCCGAACGCGTTGATCGCGATCGACGAAACGTACTTCTTGTTGCCCAGGTTCTGAACGCCCGCGAACGGCGAGATCTCGAAGCGGCCGGCGCGGTAGCCGTTGGCTCCGGCGCGGATGTCGAAGAGGGTGTAGGCGTCGGCGGGGGTCGCGTCGTTCGCGTCGTTGACCTCGGCCTCGGCGGAGTATTCGGCTCCGAACTCCAAGAACCAGAGATCGGGACCGAGCCGGATGCTGCCCTGGACCTGCGTGGGCGCGAGGCCCGGCACCTTGTTGCCCGCGTAGTCGTTTCCACCCACCGAGTACTCGTCGAACGTGGCGTCCACGTAGTTCACCGAGCCCTGCACGGAGACGAGGTCGTGCGGGCGGACCCGCGCCACCACCTCGAAGCCGTCCCTCGTCGAGCTTCCGGCGTTCCGGTAGTACGTGAGGAGGCTCGAGTTCTCGAAGGCGATCAGCTCGTCCTCGAGCTTGGTGTGGAAGTACGAGGCCTCGTACGACAGCATGCTGCCCACGGCCCCACGGGCACCCACCTCGATGGTGTGCCCGGACATGGGATCGAGGTTGGGATTGAAGCCTCCGGCCCCGTTCTCCCGGTTCCCGAGCTCCACCGTAGTGGGCGTCTCGAACGAGGTCGCGTAGTTGGCGAAGAACCCGATCTCGGGAACGGCCTGGACGTGGACCCCGACCGACGGGCTCAGCTTGTTCATGTCACGGCTGCCCGAGTCGTCCGCGTTGACCGGCGTGACCGGGAAGAGGTCGCTGACCTCGAAGTGCGTGTGGTCGTAGCGCAGCCCGCCCATGAAGGTGAGGCGGTCGCCGTACGTCAACGTGGTTTGCAGGAAGCCGGCCGCGGAGCGGACCTGCTCGGTCTGGTTCAACGTGAGCGATCCGGGCGTGCCCTGGACGTTGTTGTACTCGCGGCGGTCGTCGTCCTGGAAGTCGGTCTCCAGCCCACCGCGCACGTCGATCACGACATCGCCGCTCGTAGACGCTTTGCCGAGCAGGACTCGGGCGCCGCCCGCCCTGCGGTCGACATCGACGACGTCGCCCGGGAGGGGGTTGTTGAAGTCACGGGTGACACCGTAGGCGGCCGCCTGCAGGTCCAGCCCAGCCACAGGGCCGTCCCACGTCGCGCCCAACTGGCTCTGCTGGACGGCCTTACGCGTCTGGAAGTTCGTGTAGGCGAAGGGGAAGACCTGGGTCTCGTCGTCCTCGTATCGGCTGAGCGGCAACGAGCCCGGGTTCTCGGCATAGAGGTCGAGGTAGTTCAGCGTGATACCGAGCTCACCACCCGCCATCTCCTGCTCGAGCCGACCGACGAGATGGAACCGGTCCGCTTTTCCGTACGGGTTGTTCGGCTCGCCGTCGTAGTGACGGAAGCCCTGGTAGTCCAGGTTGTCGACGCTGACCAGGTAGCCGGTCGTCCCGACCGTGCCGCCGGTGACGCTTTGCAGCCTGACCAGACCGTCACTGCCGAACACGGTCGTGGCCTCCTCCCGGACGGAAGACCGCGACGGGACCTCGGTCTCGAAGCGGAGGACGCCGCCCGAGGAGTTGCCGTACAGGGCCGACGCCGGTCCACGCAGGGCCTCGACGCGACCCAGCGAGCCGATGTCGACGTGGTCGAGCGTGGATTGACCGTCGGGAAGCGTGGCCGGGATCCCGTCGACCTCGACGTGGATGCCGCGCACGCCGAATTGCGCGCGTGACCCGAAGCCGCGGATGGACACACGCTCACCCACCGCGTAGTTGAAGCGGTTCTGCACCTGTACACCGGGCAGGGTCTCGAGCGCGTCCTCGAGGAACATGCCGTTCTTTCCTTCGCGGAGCTCGGCCGCTCCCGCGACCGACACGGGGTAGGGAGAGGCTCCGACCTCGATGGGCGTCTTCATGACTTCGACGATTACGCCCTGGATGTTGAAGCGGGGTACGGAGTCCTGGTCGGCTTCGGCGTCTTGTGCGGCGACGGGCGCGCTGGCCAGGGGCACGAGAACGGCGGCGGCGAGCACAGGCCAGAAACGAACAATGCTTGGCTTCATCGATTCTTCCAGTTGCGTTGCGGTGTATCCTTGAGACACGCGGCACCATGATAGTGTCAAAGCTGCGGTTGCGCCTCAATCGCGTGTGGGGTGGCGGCATACGCCTCATCCGGGGTAACGCTCCACGACTGCCCTGTGTAGCTTGGCCGGCATGAATCGCCCAGATCCGATCGATATCCCGCAGGAGCTCGTCGAGCTGCGCCGCAGGGCGGTCTTCGACCGACTCGGTCGCGGGGTGATGGTGTTGCCTGCGGCATCCGTCCAGTACAGCTCCCGGGACGGTGAGCGCCCTTATCATCCGGACCGGGAGCTCTACTACGTGACCGGGGCGACCGAGCCGGAGACCGTGGCCGTCCTGCTCGGGGGCCCGGAGCCGAGCCTTACGCTCTTCGTGCGGGACCGCGACGAGACGGCCGAGGCGTGGAGCGGAGCCCGTCTCGGGGTGAGTGGAGCATCCGAGCGCTTCCGGCCCGACGAATGCCTGCCGCTCAAGGACCTCGACGAGAAGCTCCCCGAGCTCCTCTGGCAGGGCGATCGGATCTTCTTCCGGCTCGGACGCGGTGATGCCGTGGAGCGGCACGTCCTCGAGACGCTCCACCGGGCCCGCATGAGGGGCCCCCGTTCCGGAAACGGGCCGCGCGGGGTGGTAGATCCCGGCGAGATCCTGGACGATCTGCGCCTGATCAAGGACGCGTACGAGATCGAGGCGATCCGGCGTGGGGTCGACCTCTCCGTGGCGGGCCACCGCGCCGCGGCCGCGGCGATCGCGCCCGGCGTGGGCGAGTGGGTCGTCGAAGGCGCGCTCGAAGAGGCCTTCCGGGCGGGTGGGGGCACCGGCCCGGCGTACGAGTCGATCGTGGGATCGGGCCGAAAGGCGTGTGTCCTGCACTACGTGGCGAACCGGGACACGATCGGCGAGGACGAGCTCGTCCTCATCGACGCGGGGGCCGAGTACGCTCTGTACCACGGTGACGTGACCCGGACCTATCCGTCGGGGGGACGGTTCACCGGGCCGCAGAGGGACGTGTATCAGATCGTCGAGTCGGCGCGTGTCGCGGCGGTCGCGGCCGTGGTGCCCGGCGCCACGATCGTCGACGTGCATGTGGCAGCGACCGAGGTGCTCGTCGAAGGGCTCGTCGGGTTGGGCGTTCTGAGCGGAACCGTGTCCGAGATCCTCGAGGAGCGGTCGCACAAGAAGTACTATCTGCACCAGACGTCCCACTGGCTCGGTCTCGACGTCCACGACGTCGGCGACTACGCCCGGGGCGGCCGTGGTCGCCAGCTCGAGCCTGGCATGGTCTTCACCATCGAGCCCGGTCTCTACTTCCAGCCGGGAACGGGCGACGCGTCGGGGCTGTCGGGCATCGGTGTCCGAATCGAGGACGACGTCGTGGTGACCCCGGAGGGGTGCGATGTCCTCTCGGCCGCGCTGCCGACGGAGCTCGAAGAGGTCGAGGCTCTGATGGGAGCGACCCGATGACGGCAGTCGAGACGGAGCCGCACGCGCTCATCCTGGACGCGCTCCGCGCGCCCGATCCCCTCGTTACGGTGGAGCTGCGTCCCCCCCGGACCGACCTGGGCCGTGAGGGCGTGCTGGCCGCGTGGATCGATCTCCACCACACCCTGGGCCGCCTGACCCGCGACGAGCGCTTCGTCTTCC
>JASFUR010000314.1:0-4483 GCA_050050215.1 Gemmatimonadota bacterium | reverse complement strand
CCTTCCCGACGACTTCGAGCGCGTTCACGAGCGCCGCGCCGGCGATAATGGCCGTCCCGTGCTGATCGTCATGGAAGACCGGGATGTCCATCGACTCCTTGAGCGTCCGCTCGATGACGAAGCATGCAGGCGCGGAGATGTCCTCGAGGTTGATCCCGCCCACCGTCGGCTCGAGCAGCTCGCAGAACCGGATGACCTCGGCGGGGTCCTCCGAAGCCACCTCGATGTCGAAAACGTCTATGCCCGCGAATCGCTTGAAGAGCACGCCCTTGCCCTCCATGACGGGCTTGGCCGCGAGCGGTCCGATATTGCCCAGCCCGAGCACCGCCGTCCCGTTCGACACGACCGCGACGAGGTTTCCGCGCGCGGTGTACTTGAAGACGTCCTCCGGGTGCTCGGCGATCTCGAGGCACGGGTCGGCCACGCCCGGCGAGTAGGCGAGCGAGAGGTCGCGCGCGGTCGCGACCGACTTGGTCGGAACCACCTCGATCTTGCCCGGGCGGCCCTGTTGGTGGTAATCGAGGGCTTCCTGGCGGCGGTGGGCCATGTGAGGTTTGCTCCGGATGTCTCAGGCAAGGGTCATGATCGTAGAGATAGCCGCGACGGCATGTCAAAATCGCGATAGCCACGACGGAGAGCCATGACCGACGTACCCGTCGAGTGGGTCATCCTCGTGCCGCTGGCGATCGCGGCGGGCATCGACCTGTACCTGACGCTCCTCTTCCTCGGCGCGGCGCTCACGACCCAGTGGTGGCAGCCGCCCCTGCCGGGCTCCCTCGGCGAGCTGGACTCACTCGGCGTGGTCGTCACGGTGGGCGCGTTCTACGTCCTCGAGTTCGTGGCCGAGCGCTATCCGCCGGCCGGCCTCCTGTGGAACGCGTTCCACGCGGTCATCCGCCCGGTCTCCGGCGCGCTGCTGGCGATGCTGCTCCTGGAGGGTCAGGGCCTGCCCATCGTTCTCGGCGGCGCCGTCCTCGCGGCGATGCTCACGTCGCTCGCGCATGCGGTCCGCTCGGGGAGCGCCATCCTGCGTTGGCTGAGCCCGGCCACCACGCCCCATGTCCTCCTGGTGTCGCTCCTCGAGGACGCGCTCGTGCTGGGACTGCTGACGCTCGTGCTCGACCGGCCGTGGTGGGCGCTGTGGGTCTCGGGCGTGCTGGTGGTGGCGGTGATCCCCGGGGCCGCGTCGCATGCCCGGGCCTTCGCGTTCGCGGTCCGTCTCGTCGCGTGGCGGACCTTCCAGACGCTGGTCCAGCGCCGCTGGCTCGGACAGGACGAGCTGCCGCCCTGGGTCAGACGCTCACTCGAAGGAGACGTGCTGGCACCCGGCGGCGGCCTGCGCGGGAGCCCCGTCGGGGCCTTCCGTCTTCCGGGGGCGCCGCGCTTCGCCACCGGGTGGGTCGTGGTGCGGGGAGGCTCCCCGCTCTTCGTCCACCGCCGCCGTGTCCGCCCCAGCGCCGCCATCGACCTCGGCGCGCTCGAGGTAAGCGGCGTGTCCGACACCGGCCTCTACCGGCGCGTCGATCTGGCGTCCGAGAGCGGTCCCGGCGCGTGCGTCTTCTTCAGCGTCAACGGACCCAGCGAAGAGAGCCTCAGGGCCGAGTTCCTCTTCGGCTGAGGGGCCGGGCTGGACCATCCATCGGGTCTTCACCCGAGCCGGCCACGACTTGCTGGCCGGCCATCCAACGGGCGCACGACGGAAAATCGTTTGTTTGCACCAGGTGTTTCCGCCCGGAGGAAAAAACCTTTGACCCTGGAAACCCGCCTATATAGGTTTCCTTTCACCCCTAAGATTTACGGCATGGCCCCCTCTCGACGTTCTCGATAAGCTCAAGTGCGACAGGGTTTTCGGGCGCCGACAACAGCGGACCAGCCGCTCTTCGACCCGCAGACGAGGAACGGAAATACGGATGTTTTCTTCCTCCCGTGGCCTGGATTCATTTGACCAGTACCTGCAGGACGTCGAGAAGTACCCCCTCATTCAAGACCCTCAGGAAGAGCGTGAGCTGGCTCGTCGCGCTCGCGTGGGAGACAAGGAAGCGGCGGAGCGGCTCGTAACCGCGAACCTTCGCTTCGTCATCTCCTATGTGAAGAAGTACCAGGGTCGAGGTCTCGGCCTCGCAGAGCTGGTCTGCATCGGGAATGAGGGCCTTCTCAAGGCCGTGAAGAAGTTCGATCCGGACAAAGGCGTGAAGTTCATTTCCTACGCCGTGTGGTGGATCAGGCAAACCGTCCTTCAGGCGCTCGCCGAGCAGACCCGATCGGTCCGAATCCCGCTCAACCAGAACTCCAACCTCGCGCGTCTCGCCAGAACGGACACGCAGCTCACCCAGTCCCTGGGACGCTCTCCGACGGATCAGGAGATCGCCAAGGAGATGGACGAGCCCGTCGATACGATCCGGGCCCTGCGCCGCGTGGCGGCGTCCGAGCTCAGCCTCGACGCCCCCATCGACCGGGGTGACCGCGACAGCGCCAGCTTCGGCGAGCGGTTCGCGGGCGCGGCGGCGGCCGACATCGAGGAAGACGTCGAGGCGATCGCCCGTCGTGACTTCCTCGAGACCATGTTCGAGTCGTACCTGACCGAGCGCGAACGCAAGATCCTCTACCTCTACTACGGTCTGGACGACGGGGAGGAGCGGACGCTCGAGGAGATCGGCTCCTTGCTCGGGGTGACCCGTGAACGGATCCGACAGATTCGCAATCGGGCTTTCGAGAAGCTTCGTGAGAGCCCGCACGGCGAGTCCCTCTCGGGATTCTGGAACGCACATTAGGGACATGGTGACCGGCGACGGTCACCTTTTCTTTTGAGGCACCTCCGAGCAGAGGTCCTCGAGGCCCCGTCCAGCGGACGGGGCCTTTTTCTTGCGTCGTGGGATGCCGGGTCGCCTCGGAACCGGGGTTTCGGGGCGACTGTACCATCCGTGCACCCCACCGGAGTCCGCATTGAAGCCGACATCCACTCCGCGGATGGCGCTCGCCACCGTGGTGCTCCCCATGCTCGCCGCCACGGTGGGCCTCGCCTTCGCGGCACCTGCTGCGGCCCAGTCGCCCGATTGGAACGGCGCGCGGGTCCTCAGGCTCGTGGAGCGAGCGCGGGATCTCCGAGAGTCGCAGGTCGTGGACTCGGCGTTCCAATCGTACAAAGCCGATGCGCGGGGCTACGTCTACTTCTTCTTCGAGCGGCCGGACCAGGGAGAGCGCACCCTCGTGAAAGCCGACCAGGTGGCGCTCGACGTCTACTGGCGCGCCCCGAACCAGACCAAGCAGGAGATCATCGGCCAGCGGGACCAGAAGGTCCTGCCGACCGATATCCGCTATCACATCGACCACCTCACCGTGGTCCAGGACGACTTCGGCGACCGCATCCGCATGGGCGACGGCGACGAGGTCCAGGACGTGCTGCACCCGGTCGCCCCCGATGCCGAGGGCGTGTACGACTACCTGCTCACCGACTCGCTCACCGTCAGCTACGGGGGTGGAGCGAGCGAGGTACGGGTCTACGAGGTGCGGGTGCGTCCACGTGACATGCAGCTGCCCGGGTTCGTCGGCACGATCTACATCGACCGCGCCACCGCGGCGATCGTCCGCATGCGCTTCTCGTTCACGCCGGCCTCGTACATCGATCCGTACCTCGATCACATCCGCATCGCGCTCGACAATTCCCTGTGGATGGGTCGCTACTGGCTCCCCTATCACCAGGAGGTCGAGATTCGGCGCGAGATCCCCATGCTCGACCTCATGCTGGGGAGCATCATCCAGGGCCGTTTCGACGTGCGCGGCTACGACTTCAACGTCGACCTGCCGGACCGTCTCTTCCGGGGGAGCAGGATTTCGGCCGTCTCGCCCAACCGCCGGGCCGCGTTCCCGTTCGAGCGGGGGCTCTTCGATGACCTGGAGGAGCAGGGCATCGACACGTCGCCCTCACTCGAGGCCGTCGAGCTGGAGGTCAAGGAGGTCGTCCAGGACGAGGCGCTCAGCGGGCTCGATCCGCTGCGCCTCTACCTGCCGGCCATCTCCGAGGTCGCGCGCTACAACCGCGCGGAGGGCCTGAGGATCGGAGGCGGCCTGACCTTCAGGCCGAACAGCACCGTGACGATCCGACCTTCGGCTGCGTATGCGTTCGGACGCGAGCGCCTCTCGGGCTCGCTGACCACGTCGCTCACCTTGGGCAGCGTCGTACCCGAGCTCGACCTGTACTGGGACCGGCTCGCCGACATCGGCGGCTACCCCGGCGCGTCGACGCTCGTGAACACCATCTCGGCCGTGTCCGGCGAGGAGGACTTCACCGATCCGTACTTCCGACGCGGCGCGTCCCTGACCCTGCGCGGCAGAAATCCGCGCGGCCCCTCGGTCGCCGTGCGCTGGGAGGAGCACGTAGGCGCTCTGGACGTGGTCTCCAACGACCCGAACGACACCGGCTACCGGCCCGTGCGCACCATCGACGAGGGACGCCTCGGCGCCCTCACCGTAGAGCTGCCCGTCG
>JASFUR010000313.1:0-4504 GCA_050050215.1 Gemmatimonadota bacterium | reverse complement strand
TGCGTGCCCGAGCGGCGGACCGGATGAGCTCCTTCGGGGACGCCGCGGCCGTGAGCGAGCGGGTCGATCTGGCGCTCGCCCAGGTGCTCAAGGCCGAGGTCTCCGATCTCGTCGTCGCGCCGGCCTACGACGACGACGCGCTCGAGCTGCTCCGCACCAAGAAGCGCGGGAAGTACCTGATCCTGCAGATCGATCCCGACTTCACCCCCGGCTCCTCCATCGAGTCGAGGGACGTGTTCGGGCTGACGCTCGAGCAGGAACGCAACGACCGGCCGATCACTCCGGATCTCTTCGACCCGGAGGGCTCGATGCCCGCCGACGTCGTCGAGTCCCTGGTGGTCGCGACGACCGCCTTGAAGTACACGCAGTCGAACTCGGTCTGCGTCGCTTGGCAGGGTCAGGTGATCGGCATGGGAGCCGGACAGCAGTCGCGCATCCACTGCACCCGCCTGGCGTGTGCCAAGGCCGAGAAGTGGATGCTGCAGACCCACCCCAAGGTCCTGGCCCTCGACTTTCCCGACGGCATGGGACGACCCGAACGGACCAACGCCGTCGACCGCTATCTCTTGTGGGAGGATCTCTCGGAGCCCGAACGAGCCCATTTCGTCGAGACGCTCGGCTACGAGCCCGAGCCCCTGTCCGCCACCGAACGAGCCGAATGGTTTCGGACCTTCGACGGGCTGGTCATGAGCTCGGATGCGTTCATCCCGTTCCGGGACAACATCGACCGGGCCGCCATGACCGGCATCTCGCATGTGGCCCACACGGGTGGATCCGTTCGAGACGAAGCAGTCCGTCAGGCCGCGTCCGAGCTCGGCATCACTCTGGTCGAGACGGGCGTTCGCTGCTTCCTGCATTGACCTGCCGAGGAGTCACGAGGCGAGAGGCCTGCCCATGACGAAGCACCCTCCCCCCAGAATCGAGGCCCTCGGCCCCAAACTCCTCGTCGGCATGGCCCGGGAGATGAGCCAGGCGTCCGACGCGACCGGTGAGCTCTGGCGCGCGTTCCGGCCGAGAATCGCCGAGGTGATCCATCGCGCGACGGACGAGATGATCTCGATGCGGGTGTATCCGGGCTCGGCACGGGACGTGTACGATGCCGACGCGCACTTCTGGCGTTGGGCCGCCGTCGAGGTCTCGACCCACGACCACGTGCCGGCAGGCATGGAGGCGTACACCCTCGAGGGCGGCAGCTACGCCGTCTTCGTCCACCGCGGACCCGCCAGCGACGTCGGTATCTTCAGGCACATCTTCGGCGAGTGGCTTCCGGCCTCCGACTTCGTGCTCGCGCACCGTGAGCATTTCGAGGTCTTGCCGGCGGGATACGATCCGCGCGACCAGAACGCGACCGAGGAGATTTGGATTCCCGTCGATCCGAAGGAATGAGCCCGTGAGTCCAGCCCTCTACGACCGCATCGGTGTCGGGTACGTCGACCGCCGCCGTCCGGACCCTCGCATCCAGCACCACATCGATGCCGCGCTGGGTTCCGCTGGGACGGTCCTGAACGTCGGAGCCGGCACGGGCTCGTACGAGCCACGCAGCCGGAGCGTCATGGCCGTCGAGCCGTCCAGGGTCATGATCCACCAGCGCCGCCCGGATGCGGCGCCCGTCGTGCGCGCGGTCGCGGGGGCACTCCCCTTTCCGAAGGACTCCTTCGACGCGACCCTCGCGGTGCTGACGATCCACCATTGGAGCGACTGGCGGCTCGGCATCCGGGAGATGATCCGGGTCGCCCGCGAGCGCGTTGTCATCCTCTCGCACGACCCCGACCACGACGACTTCTGGCTCGTTCGCGAATACTTCCCTGAGATCGGGCCGATCGACCGCGCGCGACTGCCCGAGCTCGGGGACGTGGCCGAGGCGATGGGCGGGGCGACGATGCAGGAAGTTCTGGTACCGCACGACTGCAGGGACGGATTCCTGGGCGCGTATTGGCGCAGACCCACCGAGTACCTCGATGTTGAGGTGAGGCGCGCCATCTCCACTTTCGATACGATCGACGTGGAGCCGGGCCTCCGTCGACTCCGTAAGGATCTGGAGGACGGAACCTGGCGGCGGCGAAACCAGGAGCTGCTCTCCATGGATGAGCTCGATATCGGATATCGGTTGCTGGTCATGGAGCTCACCGCGGGCTCCCAACCCCCTCCCGGAGGATGACGATGCGTAGATCCATGCTTCTTCTCACTCTCGCCGCGGGCCTGCCCGGGGCCACGCTGAGCGCCCAGGAGTTTCCGCCGTCGTGCAACATGTGCTCGGCGACGTACGTTCCGGCCGAGGAGCTCCAGGAGTTCCTCGAGATCCCTCAGATCGATCAGCAGGTCCGCTCGCTCGACATCGGCAAGACGAACGTCCAGGTCGCAATCGCCCACCGCGGCCGGCTCGAGCGCCCCGGCGGCGTGGCCGAGCACAGCCTCGTGACCGAGATCTACTACGTGATCAGCGGGAGCGGCACGAACGTCACGGGCCCCGACCTGGTGGGGTCGGTGCCGCGGCCGCCGGACAACCGTGCGGTGCGGACGCTGAACGGCCCGGGCCACAACGCGGAGGCGATCCGCAACGGACAGACCGTGGAGCTGAAGGCCGGCGACGTGCTCGTGATTCCGGCGGGAACGGGTCACCAGTTCACGCGCATCGACGACCACATCACGTACCTGATGATCCGGGTCGATCCCGACAAGGTCGTGCCGCTGTTGGACGCGGAGGGGGCGCGCGAGTATCTCGACGACAGATAGCGCGAGCGACGCGAGCATCCCGATCGACGCGGTCTCCGAGTTGCTCCAGCGGCTCGGAACGGAGCTCGTGCTCCCCCGCTTCCGCTCCCTGGAGGCGGGACAGGTGTCGGAGAAGGGTCCTGGCGATCTGGTCACTGTCGTCGACCACGAGGTGGAGCAGGCGCTCGAGGGAGAGCTGCCGCTCCTGGTGCCGGGGTCGCGCGTCGCCGGCGAGGAGCGGGCGGCCACGGACCCTTCGATTCTCCACGGCCTGGGCTCGGGCACGGTCTGGATCGTCGATCCGATCGACGGCACGACGAATTTCGTCGAGGGCCGGCCGACGTTCGGCATCATGGTGGGGCTGCTGCGCGAAGGTGAGGTCGTGGCGGGTTGGATCCACACGCCCGTGCTCGAGGAGATGATCGTCGCCGTGGCGGGCGGAGGCGCCATCCGGAACGGTGAGCCCTTCGTCGTCATGGAAACGGCTCGGGCCGAGGGCCCCCGCGACATGGCCTCTATCCGGTATCTCCCGCCGGAGCTGAAGGAGCTCTGGAGCGATCCGGAGCTCCGCGCGGCCTTCACGCCGGGCTACGGCGCGTCCGCGATCGACTACCCACGGCTCGTCGCGGGCGAGTGGGCCTCGCTCTTCTTCTGGCGGACCTTCCCGTGGGATCACGTGCCGGGCACCCTGATCGTCGAGGAAGCGGGCGGCCAGGTGGCGCGGCTGGACGGGACCCCGTACTCCCCCGTCGATGGCAACGCCGGGCTGTTGGTCGCCGCCAGCGAGGCGGATTGGCGTCGCGTCCGGGACAAGCTTCCCGATTAGGGATCCCCCACACCAGCGACGGGCCCGCCCAGGCGCCGACGATTCGGCGCCCGCGCGGGCCCATGCACCTTCGTAGGCGCGTCTAGGCGTCAGTCGTTCTTGTAGATCAGATACGCGGTGTCATCCATGTCTCTCTGCGCATCCGTGAAATACACGGTGATTCGCTGGCCGGACTGGAGAGCGTCCAACTCGAGCAGGCCTTCCTTGCTGTCGATCGTGGCGCCATACCCCATGTCCACGTTCAACTCCTCGGTGCCTGCAGCGGTCGCCAAGGTGAGCTGATGATTGGCCTCGTCGACGCTCTTGATGGTTCCCTGCGTCATGCGGATGGTCCGCGTCGACGGAAACTGAATCCGTCGTGCGAATGCACCGCCGTCCTCATCGCGCACGAACTCGACGACGGCGACGTGTCCAAAGGCGCGAGACGTGAGCTCAGAGAACTGGTGAATGCCTCCGCGTCCCTCTACGAGCGTGGTCTGACCGGCCTTGAACGTCCGCACGGCCTCTTCACCGGAGGACATGGGATACGCCGTCCGGATCGTGTTGGAGACGAAATCGATGGACTCGACGACGCCGATCTCGGCATGCGCCATGGCGTCGGGCAGGTCCATCGCTCCTTCCTGCGCTGAGAGCGGAAGCGCGCTCAGAAGCAGGGTCGTGACACCTGCGAGCACCTTGCTCGCAGTGGATGTCATCGTATTTCGCATATGTACTCCTCGGATCTTCGCCGGGGGAGCCGCTTGGCGGCATCGCCTCATGAAGCCCCGAGTGGGCGCACGAGGCGCCCCGACGGTCGATTGTCGCGTATTCGCCCTATAGAGCCACGCAGGATCCATTCCGGGTAGCCGGACCTGTCATCGCTACAGGGAATCGCGCCATTGTGGCGCGATCTTGCCGCCCGCGAATCCCGCAGCTTATGCTCGTCCGAATGTTGAAACGTCCGGCCCCCCGAGCGCCCACCCCGAC
>JASFUR010000312.1:0-4515 GCA_050050215.1 Gemmatimonadota bacterium | reverse complement strand
ATCCGTTGATCGCAGGGAACTCGGCCCCGGGGCCTTCACGGTCCCGGGGCCTTCCTTATTGCGAGGGGATCCGCCTCAGCCCAGCTCCGCCAGGAGCGTTTCGAGGCCGGCCTCGGTCCTCTGCACCGCTTCTCCGAGCTGCGCATAGAGCGTCGGCACTTCCTCGACCTCGCCGGCGCGGCTCGTGTGCTCGAGACGTTCGGCGATCGCTCGCGCGGGCTCCGCGCCGAAGACGCTCAACGCGCCCTTCATGGTATGAGCTGCGCTTGTGATGGCTTCCTGGTCTCCAGCCGCGATCGCCTCCTCGATGTCACCCAGCATCTTCGGGCTGTCCGCCTTGAACACGCCCACGAGCGTGCTCAGCAGGTCGAGGTCCGACTCCACCCGCTCCATGAGCTCGTCCCGGTCGAAGGCCGGGGAGCCATCGTTGCCGGACGCCGGCGCCGCGGCCGTTGCAGCGTCGGACGTCGAAGCCAGGTTGGTGGTTCCCGACTCGGCGCGGGCCCGGCCACGGGCCCCCAGATTTCTGACGACCTCGCGAAGCCGCTCCTGGCTGATGGGCTTGGAGATGTACTCGTCCATGCCGGCGGCCAGGAACCGCTCGCGGTCGCCCCTCATGGCGTGGGCCGTCATCGCGACGATCGGAATGTGCCCTCCGTCGCGAGCCTCCCGCTCCCGAATCCGCCGGGTCGCTTCTACTCCCCCCATCTCCGGCATCTGGATGTCCATCAGCACCAGGTCGTACTCCCCCGACTCGATGACCTCCAGCGCCTCCCGGCCGTTCGACGCCAGCGTGACCTCGTGGCCGAGCCGCTCGAGAATCGCGTGCGCCAGGCGCTGATTCACTCGGTTGTCCTCGACGAGCAGCACGCGAAGGCTCTGCCAGGCCTCCCGTAGCGAGTGGCGCGTGACCACACCCTCGGCAGGGGCGTCACGGCCCCGGGCGACCGTGAGGAGGATCGCGTCCCTGAGCTCGGTCGGCGTGATCGGCTTGAGCAGGTACGACCCGATCCGGAGCTGCTGGCACAACGCCCCATCGCCGGGCCGTCCGGCCGACGTGAGGGTGATGAGGACGAGATCGTCGAACCGTGCCTCGGCTCGGATGTTCTCGGCGAGTTGGAAGCCGTCCATTCCGGGCATGAGCACGTCCAGGATGGCCATGTCGTAGGGCTGACCCGAACGATGCGCCCGGTCGAGCGCGTCAAGGGCCTCCTGGCCCGACGTGACGCTGTCGCACCGCATCTCCATGCGTTCCAGGAAGCCTTCCAGAATGCGTCGATTCGTCTGGTTGTCGTCGACGACGAGAACGCGCAGTCCTTCGATCTCCGAGACGGGCAGCGTCGGCACCTTCGCCGACTGCTGGCTGATCTTGAAGTGCGCGTTGAAGCGGAAGGAGCTGCCTCCCCTCTCCTCGCTGTGCACCTCGATCTCGCCGCCCATCATCCGAACGATCCCCTGAGCGATCGACAGGCCCAGGCCGGTCCCGCCGAACCGACGACTCGTGCTTCCGTCGGCCTGGCTGAACGACTCGAAGATGGCCTCGAGCTTGTCCCGGGGGATCCCGATGCCGGTGTCGGTGACTTCGAAGGCGAGCTCGACGTCGTCGCCCTCCATGCGAACGAGATGCATCGAAACCCGAACCTCTCCGCGCTCCGTGAATTTCACGGCGTTGCCCACGAGGTTCACGAGCACCTGTCGCAGGCGCCCCGGATCGCCGCGAACGCGCTCCGGGATTCCGGGCCCCTCGTCGTACAGGAGCTCGAGCCCCTTCTGGCTCGCCGTGAGCGCGAGCGGCTTGAGCGCGCCGGTCAGCGTGTCCCTGAGCGTGAAGTCGATCGACTCCATCTGGAGCTTGCCGGCCTCGATCTTCGAGAAGTCCAGCACGCTGTTGATCACGTCGAGGAGGGCCATCGCAGAGCCCTGCACCATCTCCAGATACTCGCGCTGCTGCTTGGAGAGGTGGGTGTCGAGCGCCAGCTCCGTCATGCCGATGATGCCGTTCATCGGCGTGCGGATCTCGTGGCTCACGTTGGCCAGGAACTCGCCCTTGGCCTGGTTCGCCCGGTCGGCCTCCACCTTCGCGGCGCTGAGCTCGGCCTCGCGGTCCTTCAGATCCGTCACGTCTCGGGCGACCGCGTACAGGAAGTCACGGTCGGTGTACGGGATACACTCCCATTCGAGCCACCGGTAGCTGCCCCGTGTGTCCCTCAGGCGGCACTCGAAGCGTGCGGGGGTGTCACTCCGGGCGATCTCGAGCAACTGGCTCCGCGTGCTCTCCGCCTCCTGCGGGTGGACGAGGTCGATGACCGAAGTCCCGGACACGTCCTCCGGCGTGTGTGCCAGGACCTTCGTGAAGGCCGGATTGATCCTGGTGAGGTTCAGGTCGAGGTCGATGTAGCAGATGAGGTTGCCGCTGATCTCGAAGTGCCGATCCGTGGCCTCGGCGACCTGCCGCTCACGCTCGTTCGCCTTTCGGAGCTCGTCCTCGATCGCGATCAGGGCCGTGATGTCCTGGGCGTGTCCGAGGACATAGGGCCGCCGGTCGTCCCTCCGCGCCACCACGTTGTGGTACTGGAGGAAGCGGGACTCTCCGTCCTTGGTGCGCGCCTCCATCCGGCTCTGGCTCGATCCCGTCTCGCGGATCTCCTGCAGGTAGGGCTCGGCCTTGGCGGGGTCGACGAGGAAGTCGGCGATGCTGCGGCCCACGATTTCCTCGGGCGCATACCCCAGCACGGTCTCGTGGGCCGGATTGACCCACTCGATCAACCCGTCCAGGTCGTGCATGTAGATGAGCCCGAAGCTGTGCTCGACCAGATCCTTGAAGCGCGGCTTGCTGGGTCCCAGTGGAGTCATGCGGGGCCCGTCGATGTCGCTTGGAAGCCTTTTCGTTCCATCGCACCCCAGGCCTTCGCGCCCGTGAGCTTGGAGATCATGCCGCGGAGCCGCCAGTACGTGGAGAGCTGCCGGTATCCGACGTTCTCGAGGACTGCCACCCACAGCAGGCGGACCAGATCCGTGAAGCGTGGATAGCGCCGAAAGCTCAGCTCCTCGAGCCCGATCGCGGCGAACGACAATGCGATTCCGAACGCGAATGCGACCGCCAGAAAAGCGAGAACGAACGGCATCGACGTCCTACCCAGGATGAGGGCCGTGAGGAACGTCACGTATCCGACGCCTTCGATTATAGGTCCGAAGACCTCGAGGAAGAAGTAATACGGAACTGCAAGGAGGCCGACCTTGCCGTAGCGCGGGTTGAGCAGCATCACGCGGTGTTTCCAGAGTGACTCGACGAGCCCTCTCTGCCACCGGTCGCGTTGGCGTCCTAGGACCTTGAGTGTCTCCGGACATTCCGTCCACGCGACCGGATCGGGCACGAAGGCCACTCGATAGGGACGTCCCTGCTCGCGGCAATACCGATGGATGCGGACGATGAGCTCCATGTCCTCGCCGACCGTGTCCGTGGCGTAGCCCCCGACCTCGGTCACGACCGAGCGTTGGAACATTCCGAACGCGCCGGAGATGATCAGCGTCGCATCGAGCGCGTCCCATCCCATGCGGCCCGAGAGGAAGGACCGTAGGTACTCGAGGACCTGGATCCGGGCGAGCGTGCTCCGTGGCAGCCGCACGTCCTCGACGACGCCGGAGCGGACCCGACATCCGTTCACGATGCGGATGACGCCGCCGGCCGCGACGGTGGTGGAGTCCTCGAGGAAGGAGCGCACGATACGGGTCAGCGCGTCGGGCTCGAGCAGGCTGTCGGCGTCCATCGCGCAGAAGAGCGGCGTGCGGCAGTAGTTGAGGCCCGCGTTCAGCGCGTCCGCCTTGCCGCCGTTCGCCTTGTCGACGACCCAGAGGTTGGGATGTCGCGCGCTCCGGTAGACCGCGCCCACTTCGGCCGTGGGGATCGTGGCGACCGGGGCGCGAGCGGCCTCCTGGAGCTCGAATGCTTCGGAAAGTCGGGCCAGGGTCCCGTCCGTGGAGCCGTCGTTCACGACCACGATGTCATAGGACGGATAGCGCAGCGTGAGGAGTGACCTGACCGACTCGACGCAGGTGGGCTCCTCATTGTAGGCAGGAGCGATGAGCGTGACCGGAGGCATCCCGGAGGTTGCCATGAGCTCGGCCACGTCGACGGCCTTCATCCTGAGCGCGTAGCGCCTCAGCGAGCGGAACGCGAAGACGCTCATCACCAGATAGACGGAGTTGAGCACCAGGAAATAGCCGATGACCACGAAGTTGAACCCGTCGAGGAAGACGCCGCCGACCGTTCCCAGCGTGGACCAACTCATTCGCTCAGCACTTGCCTGGCCAGGAGGGCCCAGGGACCCTCGCCCGCGGCGAGCCGCCGAAGGATCGCGAGCTCGCCAAGCGCCATCAGCCCACGCGCTGCCTGTAGCGAGACCCAGTACGACTCGTCGTCGAGGAGGCTCTGGAGGATGGGGACGTCGTCCTTGCCTCCGAGGGATCCGATCGCCGCGACGGCTGCCGCGCGGATCACCGGGTCGGAGTCTGTGA
>JASFUR010000311.1:0-4518 GCA_050050215.1 Gemmatimonadota bacterium | reverse complement strand
CGGGCGAAGACGATCATGGTCTCGTCGGATCGGTTCCAGAACTGCATCTCGACGCTGCCCATGCCCATGTCTTCGACCCCTCCGCCGCCGCCGGCACAGGCGGATGCGAGCGCGGCGCAGAGCACGGGGAGCAATCTCTTGGGAATGGATCTGGGACGCACCATGATGAATCTCGCCGGGGTTGAGGACACCGCTGCGTCCATGATGCGGGAGTCCCAGGCCCGAGACAAGCAGGCCCGTCGTTCCGTTACGTGGCTCTCGGGCTCCTACTGCCTACACGTTGAAGCGCACGTGCATGATGTCACCGTCCTGGACGACGTAGTCCTGACCCTCGACCTGGAGCTTGCCGGCCGCCTTCACGTCCGCTTCTGATCCGTGCTCCATGAAGACCTCGTACGGGATCACCTCTGCGCGAATGAAGCCCCGCTCGAGGTCGGAGTGGATCTTCCCGGCCGCTTGTTTGGCCCTCGTGCCGCGGCGGATGGTCCACGCGCGAACCTCGTCCGGCCCGACCGTGAAGAAGGAGATCAGGTCGAGGAGCCCGTACGCTGTGCGGATGAAGCGCGCGAGGGCCGACTCCTGGAGCCCCAGATCCCGCAGGAACTCCTCCTGCTCGGCGGGATCGAGGCTGGCGATGTCGGCCTCCACGCTGGCCGAAAGAGTCAGGCCCGCGGCACCCATATCGGCGATACGCTGCTCGAGCGCCTCCGGCATGGGGTCGGCGGCCCGCTCCTCGGCACGATTCACGGCGACGAGCAACGGCCGGTCCGTAAGCAGCCCGAACCCACGAAGGAGGCTCCGGTCCAGATCGGCCTCGGGCACCAGGCGTAGCGGGCGCTCCGCCTCGAGAGCGTCCTGTGCGACCTCGAACGCGGCGATCTCCTGTGGGTTCGCGCGCTCCTTGCGGGCGCGTTCGAGGCGCTTCTCGACGATCTCCAGATCCGCGAAGACGCACTCGGCATGGAAGGCCTCGAGGTCGCTCGCCGGATCCGGGTCCCCCTCGAGGGCCGGATTGTCGAAATCCCGCAGCACGAGGCAGAGGGCCTCCTGGTCGCGGATCTGCTGCAGCCCCCGAGGGGAAAGCCCCTTCTGGTCCGAGCCGTGCTCGCCGGGGACGTCGCAGAACGACATCTCCGCGTACGTGGTCTTCTTGGGGCTGAACACCTCCGAAAGCGCGTCGATACGCTCGTCCGGCACGCGGACCGTGCCCAGACGCACCTCGCCGCCGTATCCGACCGGGACGTCGAGCCCGGTCATGGTGTTGAATACGGTGGTCTTTCCCGATCCGCCGAAGCCGACCAGACCGATCTTCATACGATTCCTGTCGTGATGTCCGTTATCTGATTTCCGTGTCCACGTTCGGCTCGCCTTCCGAACGCGCGATGATAGCGGCACCGCAGGAGTCACTGAAGACGTTGACGACGGTCCGGTACATATCGAGGGGGCGATCGATAGCCAGCATCGAGCCCACGATGACGTTCACGTCGGGACCCCTCAACCCGATCGACTCCAGCACGATGAAGATTACGACCAGTCCGGCCGACGGGATGGCCGCCGCGCCAATCGAGGCGAGCAGGGCCGTCAGCATGACCGTGGCCTGCTG
This sequence comes from Gemmatimonadota bacterium, assembly GCA_050050215.1. Classification (GTDB taxonomy): domain Bacteria; phylum Gemmatimonadota; class Gemmatimonadetes; order Longimicrobiales; family Gaopeijiaceae; genus UBA2982. The sequence continues at coordinate 2,915 of JASFUR010000311.1, read as the reverse complement.
CAGGAGGGTCAGGTCGAACCCGAGGACCTGAGCGATGAAGAGTGCGCCCGCGCACTCGAAGATCGCGGTGCCGTCCATGTTCACGGTGGCGCCCATGGGCAGCACGAACGACGCCACCCGATTGGAGACGCCGACTTTCTCCTCGGCGGTGTTCATCGTCACGGGCAGCGTGGCCCCCGACGAGCTCGTCGAGAACGCGATGAGCATGGGATCGCGCATGTTGCTGAAGTGGATGCGCGGCGAGATGCGCCCGAGCACGATCAACAGGACGGGCAGGGTGATGAGGAGGTGGACGGTGAGCCCGGAGAAGATCGTGACGGCGTAGAGCGCCAAGGGCCGGAAGGCCTCGAAGCCCGTCGTTCCGACCATCCTGGTGATCAGCGCGAAGACCCCGATCGGCAGGAACCGGATGATGCCCGAGGTGAGGTGCATCATCGTCTCGAACAGCGCCTCGAAGAGATCGATGACCGTGGTGCGGCTCTTCAGAGGAAGGGTGGTGATGGCGACCCCGAACACGATCGAGAAGAAGATCAGGGCCAGCATGTCCGCCGATACCGCGGCCTGGACCACGTTGTCCGGTACGACGTCCAGGAGGAGCTGAACCGGGGACGAGGGCGTCTCGAGTGCCGGGAGATCCGCCTGGGTGGTCTCGGTCATGTTTGCGCCGACACCCGGCTGGATGACGTTGACCATGAAGAGCGCGACGGCCGTCGCCAGCAGGCTGGACAGCACGTAGTAGCCGAGCGTCTTGGAGAAGAGTCGTCCGACGGACCGACTGTCTCCGACCGAGGCGACTCCCGAGATGATCGACGTCAGCACCAGCGGCACGATGACCATCCGCAGGAGCTTCATGAAGAGGTCGCCGAGCCACCCGATGCGTGCCGCCGCCGGCTCGCCGAAGACGAAACCGGTAACTGCCCCCAGAGCCATGGCGATGAGGACCTGCCAATGGAGGCGGCGGTACCAGGGGAGATCGGGGCGGTGTTCCATGGCGGCGACCTTACCAGAGGGCGGGTGGGGCTGCAAGCGAGGCGTAGGCCCGCGGAAGCGGCGAGTCAGCGCTCCTGCGTGACGACGGCCCGCTCGATCGTGCCGCCTTCGAGGATCCCGTCGAGAGTGTCGTAGCCCGCGACGAGCCGGCCCATCACCGTGTACTCGTAGTCGAGCCTCATGTTGTCGACCAGGTTCACGAAGATCTGTCCGTCACCGGTGTCGCGGCCACGGGTCGAGAGGCCGACCGTGCCCCTCCAGTGCGGCATCCCCCCGACCTCGTCCCGGGTGTAGGGCCCGTCGCCCTGGTATTCGTTCGCACCGGGGCTACCGCCCTGGATGACGAAGTTCGGCACCCAGCGATGGAAGGTCAGCCCGTCGTAGTAGCCCGACTCGGCGAGTCGGGCGAAGCGGGTGACGTTGGTCGTGGCCTGGTCCGGGAGCAGCTCGATGACGAGAGCGCCCCCACCACTCATGTGCAGCGTGAGCCTGGAGCCTTCGAGCGCCCGGAGCTCGGCCAGGGTAGGTAGGGGTGCGTGCGGTAGGGGCTGCGGCTCGGCCGTGTGGGGGCGACCGGTCCATTCCCCAAGCACCTCGGCCACCCGGTCGGCCACCACCGGGTCGTAGTCGGCGAGGAAGGGTGTCAGGCGGTCCGCGAGGGTGACGTCACCGAGCTGGGCGATGCGCTCCAGCAGCGCCATGCGCGGGTCTCGCCATGTCTCCCTCTGGGCACGCGAGATCCGCTCGAACGCCTCCAGGGCGGCACGAGCGACACGAATGCGCTGTGGAGCCCCGTCCAACAGCCCTGCCACCGTCAGAAGGAGCTGGGGGTCGTTGGTGTCGAGCTGCTCCACGAGGAAGTCGTCGAGCCCGTGACCCTCCACCGCGTAGAGCCCCCTCGCGGCCTCGACTCGTACGTTCGGGCTCGGGTCGACCGCGAGCGTGAAGAGCGACTCCACGTCGCGGAGCGAGGCCGCAGTGCGCGCGGCCCAGGCACGGACGAACGGGTTCTCGTGCTCGACGAATGGGTCCAATCGGTCGGAAGCCGCGTCCGGGTCGATGTTCGCCAGCGACAGGAGCGCGCGCGCTGCGGGCTGCCAGGGAGCGGTCGAATCCTGCAGCTCGCCGACGGTCGCCACGAGCACCGCGCGCTGCGGCCGTGGGACGGGACACGGACGCGCCAGCGCTTCCAGCGCGGGGAGACGGACGGCGGGCACGGAGGCGGGCCCCGCCACGTCGACGAGGCGGTCGCAGCGCGCTTCGGTGCGTGACACTCCTGCCAGGTAGCGCACCGCGGCGGTCGCCACGTGGACGGACGAGTCGGCCAGGCCTCGGGCCACGAGGCGGTCCCGGAGCGTCGGAGCGGCCGCGCTCAGGTAGCCGAGCACGGTCCGCCGCACCTCGGGCTCGGGGTCTTCGAGCCCACTCCCGATGAGCTCGCCGGAGAGACGTCTGGCCTGCCCGAGCGCCGCCGCGGCCAGCGCGCGGATATGTCCTGCATCGCTCGGAGCGCTTCCTGGCGTCTCCTCGACTCCATGGCCCATGAGCGCCATGAGCAGCTCTGCGGCCGGCAGGCTCAGGCTGGCGTCCTCTTGCAGCCGCGTGAGGGACTCGAAGCCCAGCGCGACGCCGACCAGGGTCTCCTCCGGGGCGTCCCCTTCGGGGCCGGCCAGCTCGATGAGGGCCTCGACGACGCGTCTCCTATCCGCAGCGCCGAGTTGAAGCCGTCCGAGTGACCGGGCCAGCATGGCCCGAACGGCCGGGTCTGCCTCGGTCCCGACGCGCGCCAGCAGCGGATCCAGCACCTCGGCTCCGTCTTCCCCGTGCACGGACTGTGCGACGGCTTCCGCGGCGGCGGCCCGGACCTCGACGTCGGTGTCGGCCAGATGGCGGGTGAGGGACGACGCGAGAGAAGGGCGCTCCAG
>JASFUR010000310.1:0-4534 GCA_050050215.1 Gemmatimonadota bacterium | reverse complement strand
TGACGTCGTCCGCCTCCGAGAGATTGATCGTGATGACGCCGTCTTTGTGCCCCGTCGAGACGAACATCTCGGTGACGTTCGGGTTCCGACGTTGGTCCTCCAGGAATCGGAACGAGGGCCAGGGGCCACCACCGCCCGATACCGAAACCAGACCCAGGTCCAGGAGGGTATAGAGGAGCCGCCGCTTCCATTGCTCCATACGGACCCACAGCAGGAAGTTGTCCTGCCGCTGGAGGTCCGGGATGGTGCGGGTAGTGCGGCAGGCGACGCAGAACTCCGAAGGATCGTCGGCGGAAAGCAGCCAGTTGCAGCTTCCGTGGTCCAAGGCATTGCGGCATCGCTTCGAGGGACTCGCGAGACCGGTATCGAAGCGATTGTCCCCGCTCGGGCGGAGGCGAAGCATCTCGAGGCGCTCCGGGTCGAAGCCGAGCGGTTGACCACACGCCAGACACATCGTGTTGTCGAAGTAGACCCTCTGCCCGCATTCGCACTCGAACCGTTTCACGTTCGGTTCCCGCTATCTTCATGGGCGTCCATCGTCGACGTCCTACCAGCGTTCAGCCTGGAGTCGATCGTGCCGGATCCCTTCTCGCTCTCGAAGTCCGAGTGCTCCTTGCTCTCCGACCCTTCTCTGCGCTCGGAGATCGAGCGCCACACCCAGAACGAGGCGGAAACCTCCGGCATTCTCAGGTCGCTAGAGCGATTCGGAGCCGACGCCTCGATCGAGCGGTACGAGATCACGCCCCAAAAGAAAGGACGGTTCGGCGGAGGGACCAAGGGTGTGGCCTGGCAGGTCCGCGCCGTCCGGCCAGACTCCAGCTGACCCGAGCGCTACACCGAGCGCCTCCGGCCAGAGCGCGGGGATCATCATTGATGGTTGTGCACCTGGTGCTCGTCCACCGTCGTTTCCCGATCGAGATACCACACGTACTCGGCGGCCTTCCGGTCCACGTCCGGCCAGGGCTCCTGCACGTAGATCGCCCCTCCGAGGGTTCCCATACCGCCCCCGTAGATGGTGTCCCCCGTGGGGTTGTCGTGAATCGCGGTGAGCCGATAGGTGTGGTCCGAGCGGATGGTGGGAGGGCCGGACCAGACGAATCGGTCGTAGGGAACCTCGAGGATCTCTCCCTCCGCGTCGCGCTCGGCCTCCTTTTCCCAGATCACCTCTCCCGCGGTCAGGTCCTCCAAGCGCAGAAGCACACCGAACCGATGGAGATGGCCCCCGAGTCCCACGATTTCGCCGGACACCGCGGGCTGGAGGTCGATGCTCTTCTCGGAGCGTCCGGGCGGCAGGTCGTAGGACGGGTCGCTCATGGTCGGGGTCACGTGAGCGAAGAACGGGAAGACCGCTAGGGGCGGACGCCAGGATCCCCGTTCGGGGGAGTATTGGAACTCGATGTGCAGCTGCACCCCCGAGAGGTCGCGACCGGTCGTGTTGTGAAGCATGGCCGTCACGAGGAGCGTGTCGCCCTCCTGGAGCGGGTAGCCCGCTTCCTTCGGAAGGATGACGGGCTTCGTCTCACCTCCGGCTCCGGCCACATGGAGCATGAGCGGATTGAAGAGCTCGCGGTGGGACAAGCTCATCACCTTGAGGTGATGGAGGACGTTGCGGGGGAGCGAGTCGCCGTCCGCCGTCACGAGTCGGTAGTCCCAGCCGTGCAGCCAGCCGGACACCGGGATCGTGGTCCAGATCGGAGCGAGCGTGGGCTGATCGTTGTAGTCCAGGTCGCTCGAGCCGGGAAGGTCGACCGCGGCGAACGTGATCTCGAACTCGCGCATCGCACGCTCGGGCGGGCCGCGCGAGGAAAGGCGCATCGCCATGCATCCCGATTGTGTCGCACAGATGCCCAGGACCGTCAGGTACTTCACCAGCGTCGATCTTTTCCGGACCGCACCCCACGAAAGGGTGTTCACAAAGCGCCTCCCCACTCTCCGGCCGATTCCAATGCGGGCGAGGCGGCCTCATGATATGACGTAACTGGTACACGCCTGCGGGGGTGCCGTTCCTGCGTCGCCAGGGTGCCTGGCCGTCTAAACCGTGTTGATCATCCCGCGGATCGCTCGGAGCATCTTGAGGTTCTCGCGGGTCCGGGTGCCGATTCCGGCGGGCGTGGTGTCGGCGCTGTGGTGGAACATCGCCGTGACCGTCAAGCCACGGCGGACCTTGCGGGGCAGGCTCTCGTGCACCCTGAGCCCTTCCGTGAACGGGATCAGCCGATCGCCACGGCCGTGAATCAGGCGTGTCGGCAGGCCCACCTCCGACAGGGCGTCCGCGGGGTCCAGGAGGGGCTCCACGCATCGGCTGGTTTCTGCGAGCTGGAGCGCCATCCCTCGGCGCTCTTCCGGCTCGGCCAGGCTGCCCGTGGACGGGGTAGCGAAGAGATCGAAGAGGCGCCTGTGCCTCTGGGGAAGGGCCTCCCGCAGCTCCCGGATGAGGTGGTCGTGGTGTGGATCCCAGGCGGAGATGCGTTGTCCGCTCGCCGCGTTGGCCAAGCGATGCAGGGCCCTCGCGACCTCGCTCGCGTCCTCGAGGCCGGGGACACGGGTCAGGTGATTGCTGGCCACGACCCAGCCGCCGAAGGGATCCGGGCTCAGCCGGTAGTCGAGCCCGTCCCACTCGTGCTCGCCGGTGAGCTGGCACGTCATGGTCCTCTCCAGGGAGCAATACCCACCGAAGAGCACGATCCCTCCGATATCCTCTGCCAGGTCGTCGCGACTGGCCGCCATCGCGACTTGCGGCGCGCCGAACGAGAAGCCGATGAGGCCGAAGGGCTCACGGACGGCGTCCGAACTCGCCTTCAGGTATTCGACGCTCCCCCGAATCGTGGGGGCGACCGCGGCCGGAGCCAGCTCCAGACGTCGCCACTCCGGAATCTCCGGGACCAATACCACTGCTCCGCTCGAAGCGAGCGCTCGCGCGAAGCGGACCAGTTGGGGATGATGGCGCCCCATGCAGGAGATGCCGCCCAGCGCGATCCAGCCGGGAAGGGGAGTGCCCTGGCCGCGAGGCGAGATGAGCGTCGCCGGCACGGACTCTCCCGAGCGCTCGATGTCGATCTCTCGAACGGTGACGTCCGCGCCCTTCTTCCAGCTTCGGGCGTACCGCGCCGTTCGAAGCATGCCCTTGAGCATCATGGGCTCTCCGCGCCGTCCGACGGGTCGGGCAAGACCGGAGGATCCTCGCCGTCGGAGGGGAAGAGGATGTTGGACGACGACGCGAAGAAGGGTTGCGGGCGACTGTCGCAGCGGAGCTCGAGGAGGCGGCTGCCGTCGCTCGTGCGTCCAAGAAGTCGCGTGACCTCGGCGGGCCCTTCCACGCAGTAGATCTGGTCTCCCGGTTCGGGTACCCGACCTGGCGACTGACGCCAACCCGGTCTCTCGATGGATGAGATACGCAGGCTGTCGCGCGGTACGCGCGATACGTTCGGATGGGGCATGTCGGGTCGCCTGGGTTGGCAGAAACGGAAACGGGCCGCCCCGAGTGTGTCGGGACGGCCCGGAAGGCTCACTCAGAAGTCGAGCGACTTATGCCGCGACGACGTTCTCCGCGGCCGGGCCCTTGGTTCCGGCCACGAGGTCGAACTCGACCTGGGCTCCTTCAGCGAGGGTCTTGAAACCCTCGGCCTGAATCGCGCTGTGGTGAACGAAGCAATCCTTGCTACCGTCCTCCGGCGTGATGAATCCGAAGCCTTTCTGGTCGTTGAACCACTTTACTGTTCCCTTGGTACGCATCCGATGCGCTCCTTGGATATGCTAGTCGGAGCCACGTGATACGTACTTGCCGACTGCCTGGTGTGCGCGGAAACCCTCCGCGCGAGCGTGACCACTTTGGTCACAAAACAAAGAGGGCGCCGATCTCCGAAATGAGATCGCGCCCTCACTCGAGTCTGTCCGGTCCCGTAGGACCACGCGAAAGCATCGCGGAAGGGCGGTGCGGCGTCAATGGCGGACAGGGATAGGCTCCGACGGGAGCAGAGTCCGGCTCCCCCGGCGGCGCACGTCCTCTCGCACTGTTACAAAGCGCATACGTCAGACGACCGATGGGTCGCAAGCGCCGGTGAGGAGATCCTGAGGCCACCGCTCACACAAACGCGGAGGCCCCCGTGCGAACGACACCCGAACGGACCCTGGCGCTTCTTCTGACCCTCATCGCCCTGGCCGGCCCGACTGGACTGGACGCCCAAGTCGGGCCCCGATCGCCCAGGCAGCTGCTTCTCGCGACGGCTCCGGAGTCGGTCTCCCCGCGCGCGGCTACGTTCGCCCCGGAAGCGGTTTGGCAGGAAGAGCCCCGGACAGACGGCGGGTCGACGTCCAAAGCCTCCTGGGCGTTGGTCGGAGTCCTCGGCTCGGTCGCGGGGGGTTGGGCAGGGGCGTACGCCGGCTCAGGACTGGGGCTCTTCAACGACTCGTCGTCCGAAGACCCCGAGCTCCAGAGCCTCATAATCGGAGCGGTGGTCGGCTCCAGCCTTGGCGCGGCGAGCCTCGTGGCCGCAGTGGACGGCCGTGACGGAAGCTTTGCCGGAGCGTTCGGAGG
>JASFUR010000309.1:0-4538 GCA_050050215.1 Gemmatimonadota bacterium | reverse complement strand
GCAAGGCGACATGCAGGGCATGCAGGAGGGTGGCATGCAAGGCATGCAACAGGGCGGTATGCAAAGCATGCAGCAAGGGGACATGCAAGGCATGGGGACCCAGCAACAAGCCCGGGCACGAGACCAATCCTGCCTCGCGAGCAGTGCGGGGTCCGGCCTGTCCGCGCTGCTGTTGGGCTCGACGACGCAGCTGGCGCTCACGGACGAGCAGACAGCCGAGCTGGAGCAGATCCTCGCGCGGGCGCAGAGAGACGCCCTCGACCAGCTGACCGCGGAGCAGCGGGAGCAGTTGGAGGCCGCGCCGTCCACCGCGTCGGCGACATGCCCGCGGACGACCCAGACGGCGCCGCCGGCCAACTGATCCGGCGGGTCGCAGGACGATAAGGCCGTGGCCCGGATCGACACCGCCGCCCTCGTCGACGAGCTCGACGAGGCGCTGCGGCGTGCCGGTGACCCTGTTCGGGCGGTCGCGGAGAAGGCATACCTGAAGAGCCCGATCGATCACTACGGCGTGTCCGTGCCAGGGACCCGGAAGGCGGTCCACTCGGTGGTGGACGTCCGCGAGCCTCTTTCCCGCACGACGCTTCTCCGGCTCGTGAGGCGTCTCTGGAAGGGTATGGTCAGCGAGCAGCGCATGGCCGCGATCATGCTGCTCGAATCGCATCTGGACCTGCTGAAGGCGGACGACCTCGCGCTGGTGGAGCGCATGATCCGCGGCTCCTTCACCTGGGCCTATGTCGACAATCTGGCCGCCACCGTCGCGGGCGCCCTCGTCGAGCGGAATCCGGAATTGGCGAAGGAGTTGGACCGCTGGGCGGTCGACGAATGCTTCTGGGTCCGGCGGTCCGCGATGCTGGCCCTCCTCGGGCCCCTGAGGCGCGGAGACGGCGATTGGTCACGCTTCGTGCGCTACGCGGACGCGATGCTCGACGAGAAGGAGTTCTTCATCCGCAAGGCCATCGGCTGGGTGCTCCGGGAGACGTCGAAGAAGGAGCCGAAGCGGGTGCGGGAGTACGTCGAGAAGCGACTCGACCGCATGTCGGGCGTCACGTTCCGGGAGGCGGTGAAGCGGTTGCCCGAGCGAACCCGGGAAGAGCTGACGAAGGCGTACAAGGCGGCGTGACGCCGCGCGGGACATCTGGAAGCGCTATCCTGTCATCGTGATGCTGGAACGGATCCCTGGTTCTCGACGGAGAGGCGCGTGTCCGCCACGGTAGATAGGCTGCTCTCGTTTCCGGCCGAACACCCCGAGCTGCGCCTCGAGCTCCTGGGTGGTCTGGTGCTGGCCGCACTGCTCGGTGGCGCGATCGGCTGGGAGCGTGAGCGTGCGGGCAAGCCGGCGGGCCTGCGCACCAACATGCTGATCTGCATGGCCGCCACGCTGCTCACGGACATCTCGGCCCGCGTGGCCGAGGCCGCGGGGCCATCGGCCGACCCGGGCCGCATCGCGGCCCAGATCGTGACCGGCCTGGGCTTCCTCGGCGCCGGCACGATCATTCAGGCGCGCGGGCAGGTCACGGGCCTGACCACGGCGGCGACGCTGTGGATCGTGGCCGCCATAGGAATGGCGCTCGGCTATGGTGGGCTCGTCGAGGCGGTGGGCACGACGCTGCTCGTCCTGGTCATCCTGATCCCGGTGGCCCGGCTGGAGGCCTCGATGGCCCGTGCTGACGGATCGGGTCAGGCCGACGAAGGGGTCGACGACGGTCCCTTCACCTCCGGAGACTAGCCCCCGCGCGCACTGTAAGAAGCGCGTGAGGTGCCTTGCCGGGCGGGCGGGCGTGCCGGATGTTGGCCTCGAGCGACCTTGATTGACCGTCGCGAACAGCCTGGGAGGCGAGATGCGATTGGACCGCCGTGGTACTTCGACCCCTGTGTCCGGAGCCCGACTTCTCGCGACCGTCTTCCTGGCCGCGCTCGCCGCCTGCTCGGGCTCCGAGCCCACCGGCGATGCGCTCGACATCTCGGGGACGGTCACGGGGGGAGGTGGCCCGGAGGCCGGCGTCTGGGTCATCGCCGAGACGCACGATCTCCCGACGCCCTTCGCGCGGATCGTGGTCACGGACGACCAGGGCCGGTACCTGATTCCGGACCTTCCCGAGGCGACGTACCAGGTGTGGGTCAGAGGATACGGGCTCGTCGATTCACCCAGGACCGAGGCCCAGCCGGGTGACGAGCTGGCCCTGACCGCGGTCGCGGCGCCGGACGCAGTCGCGGCCGCGCACTACTATCCGGCCGGTTACTGGCTCTCGCTGATCGAGGTCCCCGGGCGCGACGAGTTTCCCGGCACGGGGCCCGACGGCAACGGGATTTCAGCCGACGTCGTGACCCAGGCCGATTGGGTGCGCCGCATGAAGTCGGGGACGTGCGCGGCGTGCCACCAGCTCGGGACGTTGGGCACCCGCCGACTCCCCGAAGCGCTGAGCGATTACGAGTCGTCGGTGGGGGCCTGGGAGCGGCGCATACAGTCGGGGCAGGCCGGTTCGCAGATGGTGCGCGGCATCGGCCAGCTCGGCACGCCCCGTGCGCTCCGGATGTTCGCCGACTGGACGGACCGTATCGAGGCCGGCGCGGTCCCACCGGCCCCGACCCGGCCGGAAGGGATCGAGCGCAACGTCGTGATCACGATGTGGGACTGGGCCGATCCGGAAGCGTATCTGCACGACGTCGTCTCGACGGATCGGCGGGACCCCACCGTCAACGCGTACGGGCCCGTCTACGGCGCGCTGGAGCTCAGCAAGGACTACACGCCCGTCCTCGATCCGAGGACGAACACCGCATCTCGCATCCCGCTGACCGTCCGGGATCCGTCCATTCCCCCGGCTCAGGGCCCCGAGATGGCCGCGCCCTCCATGTACTTCGGGACCGACGCGCCCTGGGACAGCAAGGCGAACGTCCACAATCCCATGATGGACGAGGAGGGCCGCGTCTGGCTCACGGCGAGAGTCCGTGGCCGCGACAACCCCGACTTCTGTCGCGAGGGTTCGGACCACCCGTCGGCCCGGGCGTTCCCGCTCGAAGGCTCCGGGCGACAGCTCGCGATGTACGATCCCGGGACGGAGGAGTACACGCACATCAGCACGTGCTTCAGCACGCACCACCTCATGTTCGCGATGGACGACGACAACACGCTGTGGACCAGCGGCGGAGGGCAGGTCGTCGGCTGGCTGAACACCCGCCAGTTCCTGGAGACCGGCGACGAGGAGGCATCCCAGGGTTGGACGCCGCTGGTCCTGGACACGAACGGCAACGGCCGGCGCGACGCGTACGTCGAGCCCCGTGATCCGGTCGATCCCACCATGGACAAGCGCATCGTCGCGGGGTTCTACGCGGTCGCGCCGGCCCCGGACGGCTCGGTGTGGGCGTCTTCCCTGGGGTATCCGGGCGCAGTCGTGCGCCTGGTTCCGGGCGAACGGCCCGAGGAGACGGCGCTCGCGGAGTACTACGAGCTGCCGCTGGACGAGAACGGGGAGCCGGTGGAGGGCTTCTCACCGCGCGGGATGGACGTGGACCGCAACGGGGTGGCTTGGGTCGCGCTCGCGAGCGGCCACCTGGGACGCTTCGACCGGACGCAGTGCCGTGGGCCGTTGAACGGTCCGGAAGCGACCGGCCAGCACTGCCCCGAGGGCTGGACCTTCTACACGGAGCCGTTGCCGCAGCTCGGTGGTGTCGAGGCTTCGGGCAGCGCGGAGGCGAGCTACTACACGTGGGTCGACTGGTGGGGCGTGCTGGGGCTCGGTGAGAACACGCCCATCGAGACGGGAAACGCGTCCGAGGGCCTGCTGGTCTGGAACGACGGCGATTGGGTCGTGCTCAGGGTCCCATACCCCCTGGGCTTCTACACCAAGTGGATGGACGGTCGCATCGACGATCCCGATGCCGGTTGGAAGGGAAGGGGCATCTGGACCACGATCAGCACGAGGGCGCCCTTCCACATGGAGGGCGGCGCCGGCAATACGAGCAAGGTCGTCAAGTTCCAGCTTCGCCCCGATCCGCTCGCGAGGTAGGGCTGAGCGGCGTCACTCCACGACGTTCACTTCGACGTACCCGTTCGTCCAACAACAATGGAACTCGAACCCATACGTCGGATTCGAGGGAATCTCCGTGTCGTTGATCGCTTGCACACGGAGCACGTACCGCCCGGGACGGTCGAACGTCGCGGTCGTGCGCGATGCTCCTGCCACATCTCCGACGCGGGCCTCGTCGCTGGAGAAGGTCACCGACCCCGGCCCTTGATGCTTCGTCCAACCGAGCCAGGTCCCCGGGTCCGGGTGCTCGACCCACACGGTGAGCTCGAGCCCTTTCCCCACGTGCGCTTCCAGGGGACCGGTGTGCACGCCGCGGCGGCCCTGGACCGGCTCGGTCTCCTCGTCGAGGCGCATGAACGGCGCGACGGCGTAGCGGCCGGGCGACTCGGGCTCGTCCAGGATGTATGCCGGGTTCACCGACGCGGGCACCGACAGCGTGTCTCCCTGGGTGGCGAGTGTCCACACGACGTCACCGTCGAAGTCGCGGGGCACGTCCACCGTGAACACGCA
>JASFUR010000308.1:0-4540 GCA_050050215.1 Gemmatimonadota bacterium | reverse complement strand
GGGACCACACGTTGCACATCGCCGGCTCGGGGCTCGTGACGATCGCCGGCGGCAAGTGGACGACATACCGCAAGATGGCGGAGGACACCATCGACCAGACGGCGCTCATCGCCGACCTGGAAGATCGTGACTGCGTGACCAAGACGCTCCAGATCCACGGCTATCACAAGCACGCGGAGGAGTTCGGGCCGCTTGCCGTTTACGGCTCCGACGCGCCCGACATCCAGACGCTCATGCGCGACGAGCCGGCGCTCGCCGAACGGCTGCACCCCGATCACGACGTCGTGGCCGCCCAGGTCGTGTGGGCCGCCCGGTACGAGGGTGCGCGGGCGGTGGAGGACGTGCTGGCACGCCGCACCCGGATGTTGTTGTTCGATGCGCGGGCCAGCATCGAGATGGCGCCGACCGTCGCCGCGCTGCTCGCGGACGAGCTCGGGCGCGACGCCGCCTGGCAGAAAGAGCAGGTCGAAGGCTACGAAACGCTCGCACGGGGCTATCTGGCCCCGAGCGGGATCTCTTCATCGTCGGACGGCTGAGTCGTCCGCACCCTCCCCACGAGGACTCGACATGTCACCGTTCATGGCCGAGCTGGTCGGCACTGCGCTTCTCATCCTTCTCGGAGACGGCGTGGTGGCCAACGTGGTGCTCAAGGACACCAAGGGCGCCGACTCCGGTTGGATCGTCATCACCATGGGATGGGGCATGGCGGTGTTCACGGCCGTGTTCTGCGTGGCGGCATTCAGCGGCGCGCACATCAACCCGGCCGTGACCATCGGCCTGGCTGCCGCGGGAAACTTTTCGTGGGACCTCGTGCCCACGTACCTGGCGGGGCAGTTCATCGGGGCGGCCATCGGGGCGTTCCTGGTATGGGCACACTACCACTCGCACTTCGCCGTCACGGAGGACAAGGACGCCAAGCTGGGCGTGTTCTGCACCGGTCCGGCCATTCGGAATCTCGGCTCGAACTTCCTCTCCGAGGTGATCGGTACGTTCGTGCTCGTCTTCGGCGTGCTCTACCTCGCGGCGCCCAACGTGGCCGGTCCGAACGGGAGCATCGGCGGCCTCGGCGCGATCGACTCGCTGCCCGTGGGCCTGCTGGTGCTCGTGATCGGCCTGGCATTGGGCGGGACGACCGGGTACGCGATCAACCCCGCGCGCGACCTCAGCCCGCGCATCGTCCACGCGCTCGTCCCGATGCCCGGCGGCAAGCGCGACAGCGACTGGGGCTACTCGTGGGTTCCCGTGCTCGGGCCGATCGTCGGCGGGGTCCTCGCGGCGGCGGCCTACGGGATGCTGGGGTAGCTGCCCTGCGTCACGGCGACTGGGTCAGAGCTTCACCACGAACCGACCCCTAGCGCGCCCCTCGAGCAGGGTCGCGAACGCATCGGGCAGGTCCTCGAGCCCGATCTCGTGGGCGATCTCGCCGGCGTGCGTCGTCTTCATGTCGCTCGCCAGGCGGGACCAGACCTCGCGGCGCGTGTCCATGGGGCACATCGCCGAGTCGATGCCGAGCAGCTTCACGGCCCGGAGGATGAACGGCAGCACCGTCGTGTTCAGCTCCACGCCACCCGCCAGGCCGGAGCTCGCGATGCAGCCGCCGTACGCCATCGTCCGTGTGAGCCAGGCCAGCACGGATCCGCCCACCGGATCGACGGCTCCCGCCCATGTCGATTTCTCCAACGGCCGCGTGCCCATCTCCAGCGTGTTGCGCGAAAGGATCTCCCCGGCACCGAGAGACCGCAGATAGTCGTGGGCGTCGTCCTTTCCCGTGAGCGCCGTGACTTCGTACCCGAGCCCGGCGAGCTGCTCCACGGCGGAGCTGCCCACGCCCCCGGTCGCCCCCGTGACGATGACGGGCCCGGCCCCGGGGGTGAGGCCGTTGCGCTCCATCTCGACGATCGAGAGCGCCGACGTGAAGCCCGCGGTCCCGACCGTCATCGACTCGAACAGCGTCATCCCGTCGGGAAGGGGGACGACCCAGTCCGCCGGAACACGAACGAGCCCCGCGTAGCCTCCATCGTGGGCTACACCCATGTCGTAGCTGGTCACAATCACCTCGTCGCCCTCGCCGAAGCGAGGATCCGAGCTGGACCGGACCGTTCCGGCGGCATCGATGCCCCCGATGAGCGGGAACGTCCTCACGATCTTGCCCGCACCGGTTCCCGCGAGCGCGTCCTTGTAGTTCACGCTGGAGTAGGCGATCTCGATGACGACGTCGCCGGGCGACAGCTCGTCGAGCGTGGCGTTCACGACCCTGCCCGCGCTCTTCCCGTCTTCCTCGAAGATGCGAAACGCCCTGAAGCTCTCCACCGATCGTCCTCTGCGTGCGGGGTCCGGGTTGGCTCCGCGGCGGATTACCGCGGGGCGTCCAAGAGACGCCGCTACCATCGTGTGAGCAAGCCGTGAGCGGGTCCGTGTCCGACGGCCGGCCACCCTGTCCGCACTTCGGGGCGCGTGCTATGCTGCTCCGCCGAGACCCTCCTGTTTCAACGCCAGTCGAGGAGTGAGCCATGCGCAAGCCGACCCTCGTAGCCGCCCTTGTGGCGGTCTTCGCGCTCCCGATCGGGGTCCACGCCCAGGCAAGGGATATCGTCCCGGACGTCGTCTACGGTCACAAGGACGGCATGGCCCTGACCTTCGACGTCTTCGAGCCCGCCTCACCGAACGGCGCCGGCATTCTCTACATGGTCAGCGGGGGATGGTTCTCGCGATACGCCGACCCGGAGGGCGCCCAGGACCGCTACGCCCCGCTCCTGGATGCGGGTTTCACGGTTTTCGCGGTCCGGCACGGCAGCGCGCCCAGGTACCACGTGGCCGACGCCGTCGACGACGTGACTTTGGCCAACCGGTACATCCACGCCCACGCGGCCGACTGGGGCGTCGACGCGAGCCGACTCGGGGTGACGGGCGGAAGCGCCGGTGGACATCTTTCCCTCGTGCTCGGCAACAACGGCTCCGACGGTGATCCGCACGCCGAGGATCCGCTCATGCAGGTACCGACGCGGATGGCGGCGGTCGTCGCCTACTATCCGCCGGTCGACGTGCGGCAGTGGCGGGGGCCGAGCGAGCGCTTCCCCGCGCTCGACTTCCCGGAGAAGGACGCCGAGCGGATCTCCCCGATCCTCCAGGTCAGCCCGGACGATCCGCCCACGCTCCTGATCCACGGCACCGCCGACCCGACCGTGCCGATCAGCCACAGCGAGCGGGCCTACGCGGCCTTCCAGGAGGCCGGGGTGGAGACCGACTACATCGTGATGGAAGGGGCGGGGCACGGCTTCCGCGGCGAGCAGGCCGAAGAGGCTTCGGCCGCCCGGGTGCAGTGGTTCGAAGAGCACCTGCTCGATTAGCCGCAGACCACAGGAGATACGGATGAGACGGTCAGGCGGGGCCCGGATTCTCGGGATGTTGGTGGTCACCGCGACGCTCGCGGCCTGCTCGGGCTCCGAGCCGGCCGATCCGGCTGCGAGGGTCGCGGAGCTGGTGGAGAGCGCCCGGACCGCAGCCGGCCAGGAGCACCAATTCCTCTTCGGTCAGGTGTGCGGCGGCCCCATCGAGGCGATCGGCGCCGAGCCGGTCACGGGTGCGGTGCCGGGAGCGCTTCCGAACACCGATCCCGACCGCGGCGACTGGTACACCGCTCCCGTCCAGGTCTTCGACGACCTGTTCTATCTGGGTCAGACCCGCTACGCGGTGTGGGGCCTGCGGACCTCGGAGGGGATCATCCTGTTCGACGCCATCTTCGACTACTCCGTGGAGGCCGAGGTCATCGACGGCCTGCAGGAGCTCGGCATCGATCCGGCCGAGATCCGCTTCGCGGTCATCAGCCATGCCCACGGGGACCACGTCGGTGGCGCGGGCATCCTGCAGCAGTACGGGGCGCGCATCGTCATGGGCGAAGCCGACTGGGATATGTACGAGAACAGCGACGCCGGATACCTGAAGGCGACTCGCGACATCGTCGCGACCGACGGCATGGAGATCGAGCTCGGCGACCACGTCGTGCGCACGTATCTGACGCCGGGTCACACACATGGCACGATCTCGTCGATCTTCACGGTGCACGACCACGGGGAGCCGCACGTGGTGGCGCTCTGGGGCGGCACGCTCTTCAACTTCCGCGATTCCCCGGAAGATCCGAGGCGCGACCGGCTCGTCGACTACGAGCAGTCCGCGCGGCACTTCCGTGAGGTCGCCTCCGAGGCCGGGGCCGACATCATTCTCTCGAACCATCCGCCCTACGACGGCTCCACGGTGAAGATCCCCATGCTGGCGGAGCGCGCGACGGGTGATCCACACCCGTACGTTCTGGGAGCGGACGCGGTGGGCCGGTTCCTGACCGTGGCCGAGGAATGTGCAGTGGCGACCCGGATCGCCGAGAACGAGCTGCCCATGGCGGAGTCGGGCGCCTAGCGGACGCTAGTCTCCGTCGCGGATCTTGCCGCCCCGGGCGGAGACCATCAGCCGCACCAGCTCGCGGGTCACCCTGGGCTCGAGGCCCTCGGTGTGGCCCTTGTCGAGACGAACCACGTCGGCCACGACG